>CAZMDM010000479.1:0-31634 GCA_964564775.1 uncultured Desulfonema sp.
AAACTTTTCTTTTTATTAGCGTCCTCAATTTTGCACAGCAATTCATCCATATCAACCGGCTTCATCATGTAATCGAAAGCACCGCTGTCCATGCCTTCTCTGGCAACTTCGAGACTGGCATGTCCGGTGAGCATGATGACTTCCACACGGGGACAGATTTTTTTGACTTCCCGAAGTGTCTGAATCCCGTCCATTCCCGGCATTTTGACATCCATGACCACAATATCTGCGGGTTCTCCCGATGCCTCGGCATTTTTCAGAAACTCAATCGCTTCTTCACCGCTTTTGACCCCCGATACATTCAGTTTGCGCTTTTTCATGCGCTTGATCAGTGTTTCCAGAAAATCCGTTTCATCATCCACAAACAGGACTTTGAAAGAATCCATATAGCTACCTCCCTGTCGCCCGAGTGATCCTCTCAGCCAGTTCTTCCAGATCACAGGGCTTTGACAAATAATCGAACGCGCCCATCGCATAAGCTTCTCCGACAGACTGTTCGGCTCCGTGTCCCGTCAGAATGATCACCGGCATTTCGGGACACATTTTTTTAAAAATTTTAAGTACTTCAAGCCCGTCGGTTTCTTCCATTTTCAGATCCACAATTGCCGCGTCGAAATCCTGCTTTCTGAGCATCTGTATTCCTTCGGAACCGTTCTGGGCTGTGGAAACATACATTCCGCGTCTGCCCAGCCGTTTTGCCAGAACTTCCAGAAACATCGGTTCATCATCCACCAGCAGGATCCGTAACCGCTGATTGCGCTGATTATTCTGATGACTCTGATCTTTTTCGCCTGACACCGTGTCTCCTTTCACTGTTTTTTGGCGGGCAGCCTGACAGTGAAGCGGGTTCCCGAATCCACCACGCTGTTGACTTCGATATCGCCCCCCGCTTTTCGGACAATGCCGTAACAGATCGAAAGCCCCAACCCCGTACCTTTTCCGATGGGCTTGGTGGTAAAAAACGGATCGAATATCCGGTTCAGATTAACCGGCGGAATACCGGGACCTTCATCGGCAACGGTCAGCAAAATCTCATCGTTTTCTTCGGCAGTATAAATATCAATATGACCGCCTTTTCGGTACATGGCATCTATGGCATTGTTGATCAGATTGAGAAGCACCTGCTGCATTTCCGTAGCCGACAGTCTGACCGGCGGAAGCCCTTCCTGAATATGGGTGCGGATCACCACGCGCTCGTATTTTGCGCGCTGCACAGAAAGCTCTGTTACTTCCCGAACCATTTCATTCACATCCGATTCCTGAGTTACCGACACGCTTCTTCTGGCAAAACTGAGCAGCTTGTAGGTAATATCCTTGCACCGTTTGCCCTGAGTCCTAATTTGCTTCAGCGCTCTTTCGAATTCATCCAGATTTCTGCCTTTCCGAAATTCTTCTTCTTCAAGCAAATCCTGAATCCATCCGGCTTCTTCCATCATGATTGCCACAGGATTGTTGATTTCATGGGCAATACCTGCGGCAAGTTCTCCGATAGATGCCAGTTTGCCGGTCTCGATCATCTGCTGGTTCATCATCTCTTTTTCACGGTCCGCAGCCGCGATCAGATTGACCGTGCGTTTGGATAATACGATGGCGGTAATGATAATGGTCAGTCCGCCAATCAGAACAATCAGAAACGCGATTTTCCGAGTACGGTTCAGATCTGCAAACGCGTCTGCCATATCCTGCTGATAAATGAGCAGCCAGTCTCCGTTTTTCAGATAAGTTCCCGCGTAAATATTGGTTTTGCGACCGCCGTCCTCATCTTTTTCAACAATATAAATGCCGTCTGTGGTTTTTTTACCGGCTGTCAGAAACTGGCGGATATAATGCTCGTTGCTGGGCAGCGCATCAAACGCGGGCTGGGTCTGAAACTGCCCGTCACGATTGAGAATAAAGGCAAATCCGGTTTCTCCGATGCGAATTTTTTCCACCAGCGAGTTGAATGAAAGAAAATCGATTGTGGCTCGCAGAATCCAAGGTTTTCCCTCCCGCTCGTTTCTGACCGATACGATAAAATGCGGCAGACCTCTTAAGCCCAGAAACACATCGCTGATAAAATATTTGTTCTGAACCGCTTTTTTGAACCAATCTGCTTCGCTGTAGAGTGCTTTTTCAAGCTTATAGGGTCCGGCATACGCAATCTGAATCCCGCGCTCGTCTATCACGCCCAAGTCTTCAAATACCAAGCCGAATTCCTGACGCAGATTTGCCAGTTTTTCCTGCAAAAAAGCATCACTGCCCAACTGATCGAAAGTGAAGCACGATGCCAGAAAGCGGATATCGCTCAGTTTTTCCGTTAAAAAATTATCAATATTCTGACGGTGTTTTCGCATCAGAACTTCCAGATGCGCGTGGATTTTACGCTGATATGACGTGCTGAACTGGTTGAGAATAATGGCGCTGACCAGAATCATGGGCGTCAAAGACACCAGCATGATAATCAGAACCAGCTTGCGCGACAGTTTTTTATAGTAGGGATTTTGCTGATATATATCCGATATCATGCCTTTTCCCTCAGAATTTCAGAGACGATCTGCTTCAACTGTTCGATACTTCCCGCTTCTTTCTCGACAAAAGCGGTTATATTGAAAGTATCGTATGTATTTTCTGTTTTTGGGGGATCCGCTGAAAACGCATGAACCACGATGGGAAGTGAGGGCGCTGAATTACGCAGTTTTTCCAGTAATGCAAAACTGTCCGCATCCGGCAAGTCTGGGTCAACGATCAGAAGATCCACTGGATGGGAAGACGCATAATTCAATGCCTGAATTCCGCTGACTGCCAAACTCACCCGATATCCGGCTGCACTCATTTCACGGCGCAGAAACTCCCGCACATTCGGGTTTCTGTCTGCAATCAGGATATCGGAATTTTTTTTCACAGCCTTCCCTTTCTTGAAATTACTCACCTATGTTTAGCAAAGGCTGTGCCATAGGAAGACATAAAAATAATGATTTGAAAATAAAGAACAAATAAATATCGATGCGGATTCGAGCTATGGAGGAAGTGTCAGCTTTTTTTACACCATGTAAAGATATACTTCTGACATATATTCGAAAGCAGAATATTGTACAATAAATGAAAAATATTTGTTAAAATCTCCTTACAGATTGTCAATGAGACATATAGTCTAATTATTATTTTAAAATTCAATACTTTGAGGAGATAAATCCGAATGTATCTGTTTTATATAGCGGATATGGTTTTGCTGCTTTCCGGGCTTTTGGTATTCCGCCTGAGAAACAGCGATTCGAAGTTCTCCCTGTCATTGGTTCAGATCATGTTCTGTCTGCCGATAATGGCAGCACAATATTTTCTGATGGCGGATAATCTTCAGCATCAGACAATCCCTCTGATTCTCTTTTCCGAAAATATTTTTTCCCTGATATGGTGCATCACCGCGTATCGGCTGTATTATACGGCAAATAAAAATATTTTGCCATCTCGCTGTTTTCCGATACTGGGGATCGCACTGGGAATAGCGGTTGTGGCAATCACTGTATTCTCTTTTTTCAAAGGGAATATTACTTACGGAAAAGACGGAATTTTTTTTTCCAAATACAGTATATATTTTTATTCCGGTATTTTTCTGCTGCTTTCCATATTTTTGATGGTCTGGAGTCTGGAACATTTCTGGCGCGGTTTGTCTCCTGTCAATCGCTGGGAATATAAATTTTTCGTAATCGGCGCTTATCTGGTCTGCGGAGCGCTGACATGGAAAGTATCTCATCGTCTTATCTATCTGAGCTTGAATTCCGATCATTTTCTGCTCTTGTCCGCTCTTGTTCTGTTCGGTTGGATATTGATCACATACGCGGTTGCCCGCCATCGTCTTCTGAATCGGAAACTGTTTGTTTCCCGAAAATTTGTTTATGCGCTTATCGCTCCTCTGGCATTCGGTCTGTATCTGACGATTCTGGGATTTGTTACGCTTCTGATGCACTTATTCGGTCTTCCTCTGCCTGTTGTTTTGTACCGGCTTCTTTTTGTGGTCGGTCTGACTGCCATAGCCTCTATGGTATTATCCGGAAAAGTGCGGCACAGTGTGAAATTTTTCATCAGCACCCATTTTTATATCAATAAATATGAATATCGAGATGAATGGCTGGCATTTTCACAACTGCTCAAAGGCGCTCTGACCGAAAACGAAATTGTCAATGCCCTGCATCAGATACTGGAAGACAGCCTTTATACCAATCTCATATTTATCTGGCTTGGAAATGATAAAAACGGATATCATCTTGTTTTTGTAAAGAAAATCTTATCCGATCCCAAAATAAACTGTCATCTTTCAACGAGCGATCATCTGATTGCGTACTTCGGAAAACATACTTGCATTTACCGGGAAGAAAAAGGGCATGGGAAAACACTTCCCGAAAAAACACTTTTTTCAGAACTCAATATTGTTCTTGCAGTTCCTCTGACCATCGGGGAACAGCTTCTCGGTCTGATTGGCATCGGTCCTGAATTTACCGGCGGACGCTATGGGGATGACGACTTCGATCTGCTGACCGCTCTCGGAACTCAGGCAGCATCTGCGTTGCTGGCGGCTCGGATGGCGGAAGAACTTTCCAGAACCCGGCAGCAGGAAGCTTGGAATATCATGTCCGCATTTATCCTCCACGATGTCAAAAACGCTGCGGGAATGCTGTCTCTGATCCGGCAGAATGCTCCGGCACACCTTCATGAGCCCGAATTTCAGAAAGATATGCTGGATACGATTGACGATTCCCTGAAAAGAATGGCAAAAGTTCAGGGCAGACTGAGTGCGCTCAAGGGGGATATTTCTCCGATATTGCGGGAAGTATGTCTCTGCCGGATACTGACGGAAGGGTGCGGAAAATTGGCAAAAAGGCTTTTCAGACTTCAGGTGAATATCCGATGCGATGACTCTGTCATCGTAAAAACCGACCCGGATTTATTGTTGCTTATCATGGAAAATCTGCTTATCAATTCTTTGGAAGCCGGGGCTACGGAAGCAACTGTCGGAATAACTCTTCTTCCCGATAATCGTCAGATAGCGATTACCTTGCTCGACAACGGTCCCGGATTGCCTGCCGCACTTCTACCCAATGCTGTTTTCGAACCGTTTCTGACCACCAAGCCCAAAGGCAGCGGTATCGGTCTGTGGCAGGTCAGGCAGATCATCACTGGAATCGGCGGAAATATTACTGCAAAAAACAGCGACACCGGCGGAGCCATGTTTGTTATTATACTGCCGACCGGAACGTATAGCAACCCTGCCGATAGTTCAACAGAATCTCGAATAAAGCCTTGACAATATCAGGACAGCTTGCTATAAAATCTGACAAATTTATCGGAAGCCGAAATGAAAAATCTTTTGTCTCTTATCAACCTTGTTGTCGTCAGCATTATCCTTATCGGGGAGATTCTTCTCCTTGAGAGAGGGAGGGGTTGATAATGGCTTGATTTTCCGATTTTAACTTAACTATATCCGAAGCAAAGCCGAATCCGTTATCAGCCCCTCAAAGGCGGTAACGGATTTTTTGTTTTTACGGGCTTCGAAATTTTTGATTAACAGGAAAACAGCATGAAACGCTCTGAAATTCAGATTCCGGGAAAGGAAGAACTGACTATGAAACTCACCGGCGCGCAGATTCTGATGAAAATGCTCAAAGAAGAAGGCGTGGATACCATTTTCGGGTATCCGGGCGGCGCGGTTATTGACATTTACGATGAGCTTGCAAGAACCGATATCCGCCATATTCTGGTTCGCCACGAACAGGGTGCTGCTCATGCGGCAGACGGATATGCCAGAGCCAGCGGCAAAGTGGGCGTGTGTCTGGTAACTTCGGGACCCGGCGCGACCAATACGGTTACCGGCATTGCTTCCGCATACATGGACTCTGTGCCGATTGTCGTGATTACGGGTCAGGTTCCGACCCATCTGATCGGCAATGATGCGTTTCAGGAAGTGGATATCGTGGGCATCACCCGCCCCTGCACCAAGCACAATTATCTGGTGCAGCGCATCGAAGATTTGGGAAGAATCATCAAAGAAGCATTTTATATTGCCAGATCGGGACGTCCGGGACCTGTGCTGATCGATATTCCCAAAGATATCACGAAAGCAAAGACAACATTCAAAATGCCGGAAGAGGTCAGGCTCAAATCATATAACCCGACCTACAATCCGAATATGAAGCAGTTGCACAAAGTCATCAGCCTGATCGAGAAAGCGGAAAGACCCGTGATTTTTGCAGGCGGTGGTGTCATATTGTCCGGCGGAGCAGCGGAACTGACCGAATTTGCCAGAAGAACCCAGATGCCTCTGACAGCATCTCTGATGGGACTCGGCACATTTCCGGCTAGCGATCCTCTGTGGCTGGGCATGATCGGAATGCACGGCACATTTACTGCCAATATGGCAGTAAGCAACTGCGATCTGCTGGTGGCTGTGGGTGTGCGATTCGATGATCGCGTTACCGGCAAAACCGACGCGTTTGCCTCTCAGGCAAAGATTGTTCATATTGATATTGATCCGACTTCGATCCGAAAAAATGTTCCAGTAACGATTCCGGTAGTGGGAGATTGTAAAATCACGCTGACCCATCTGAACGAGCTTCTGAAAGATACGGATTGGGGCGATCTGAAAAGCACACGCGGCAAGTGGTTCGATCAGATTATTGACTGGAAAGGAACCAGACCTCTGGATTATCAGCAGGGCAAAGACATCATCAAACCTCAGTTTGTGATCGAAAAACTTTTCGAGCTGACCAAAGGCGAGGCGATCATCACGACCGAAGTGGGGCAGAATCAGATGTGGGCAGCGCAGTATTACCATTTCGAGCATCCGAATCATTTTATCACTTCCGGCGGCTTGGGCGTGATGGGATTCGGACTTCCGGCAGCCATCGGCGCACAGGCAGCATGTCCTGACAAACTGGTTGTGGATATTGCGGGCGATGGCAGTATTCAGATGAATATTCAGGAAATGATGACCGCAGTTCAGCATTGCCTGCCGGTCAAAGTGGTGATCCTGAACAATCGTTTTCTTGGAATGGTCAGACAATGGCAAGAATTGTTTTATGACAAGCGATATGCTTGTACTTCTATGGAATATGCACCGGATTTCGTAAAAATTGCCGAAGCTTACGGAGCTATGGGACTGCGTGCGACCAAACCCGAAGAAGTCCTGCCGATATTGAAACAAGGGCTGTTTTCCGATAAAACCGTGATTATGGACTTTGCCGTTGCACCCGAAGAAAGCGTGTATCCGATGGTTCCGGCAGGCGCGCCGATTACCGAAATGCTGCTTTAGGAAATGAGGTGGGAAGATGAACGAAGAAAAACATGTCATTTCGATACTTGTGGATAATCAGCCCGGTGTCCTATCCCGGATTGCGGGGCTGTTCAGCGGCAGGGGCTATAACATCGAAAGTCTGTGTGTTGCGGAGACCACAGAGCCGTCGGTATCCCGGATCACTGTGGTTACCAAAGCCAATCTGCCCCTGATCGAGCAGATCAAAAAGCAGATCAACAAACTGATCAATGTAATCAAGGTGCATGAGTTAACCGGCTCTCAGTATGTGGAGCGGGAAATGGCGCTGATCAAGGTGAATGCCAAGCCCGAACATCGCGCGGAAATCCTGAGAATGGCGGATATTTTCAGGGGCAAAATCGTGGACGTGGGGCATGACCACTATACCATCGAAGTTACCGGAGACAGCGGCAAACTGGAGGCGTTTCTGAGTATGCTCAAACCCATCGGTATCAAGGAAATTGCCAGAACCGGACCAATTGCGCTGTTTCGGGAGCCGAAGTAGTTCGTAATCAGGGGATTATCTTTTGCAGCAGGGCAATCACAGGGGATTGCCCCTACAAAAATTATGGACAGATATTTAGCCGGATATTCCTTTATTATCAAGCGCAAGATTGAGTTTCAGAACATTGACAATCGGATCACTGAACGGAAATCGCTCGATCTGCTGTTCGACAACCGCTTTCACCGATGCCTCACTCCATCCGCGAGCTTTTGCCACGCGAGACACCTGAATCATTGCCGATTCCACGCGGATATGTGGATCCAGTCCGCTTGCAGACGCGGTAAGCAGATCGGACGGAACTGAAGCATTACAATCTTTTTGCACGTTGCATTTTGCACGTTGCATTGCTTCTTTGAGCGAGTTATTCAACGGTCCCTGATTGCTACCACCGGAGTTTGCCGCGTCATAATTCACAGCCGAGGGACGTGAATGAAAATATCGTTCACTGGCAAAGGGTTGTCCGATAAGTTCGGAGCCGATCACCTTGCCGTTGATTTCAATCAGGCTTCCGTTTGCCTGTTTTGCAAAAACAAGCTGTACGATTCCGGTTACAACCAGCGGATACATAAATCCCAAAATAGCCGTAAATACGATAAGCAACGTAATTGCCGGTCTGAATTGTTTCATAATTTCCTCACTTTATAAGCCCGATAAGCATGTCAATGATTTTGATGCAGACAAAGGGTAGCAGAAGCCCGCCAAACCCGTACACAAAGATATTGCGCTTGAGCAACGCAGCAACCGATGACACCCGGTATCTGACCCCGCGAAGTGCCAGAGGAATCAGCGCGGGAATAATAACGGCATTGAAGATCACCGCAGACAGCACCGCACTTTCGGGATTGTTCAACTGCATGATATTCAGAATATTCAGCACCGGATATTTGCTTGCAAAAAGTGCCGGAATAATGGCAAAATATTTTGCAACATCGTTTGCGATGCTGAATGTGGTCAGAGAACCCCGCGTGATGAGAATTTCTTTGCCGATTTCGACAATATCCAGAAGTTTGGTCGGATTCGAATCCAGATCAATCATATTTGCGGCTTCACGGGCAGCCTGCGTTCCCATGTTCATTGCCACAGCAACATCCGCCTGAGCCAGCGCAGGAGCATCATTGGTGCCGTCTCCGATCATGGCAACCAGATACCCTTCCTCCTGATATTTCCGTATGGCATCGAGTTTGGTTTCAGGCTTTGCTTCGGCAACAAAATCATCAACGCCTGCTTCCGCCGCAATAGACGCTGCGGTCAGTTGGTTGTCGCCGGTAATCATAATCGAGCGGATTCCGATGCTTCGGAGTTTTGCAATGCGATCCCGGATTCCTTCTTTGACAATATCTTTCAGACGGATCACACCGAGCGCATTCCCGTTTTCAGCAACCACAAGAGGCGTATCGCCGTTTTTGGCTACGGATTCCACAGCAGTTTCAATATCTTCAGGCATTACGCCGCCTTGCTCTGCCACAAACATCTTGACAGCATCATAAGCTCCTTTTCTGATTTTACGATCTCCGATATTGATGCCGCTCATGCGGGAAGATGCGGTGAATGGAACAAACTCAGCATCTTGGGGAGCGCGGATTTCCTTTCCTTTGATATTCAATTCTTTTTTGGCGCGGACAATAATGCTGCGTCCTTCGGGCGTTTCATCGGAAAGCGAGGACAGCACCGCCGCGTCAATCAGAGCTTTGACATCGGTTTTCCGAACCGGAATAAATTCGTTTGCCATGCGGTTGCCGAGCGTGATGGTTCCGGTTTTATCCAGCAGAACATAATTCACATCTCCGGCAGCCTCGACTGCACGTCCGCTTAAGGCAATCACATTGTGTTGCAACAGCCTGTCCATGCCCGCAATACCGATAGCCGGAAGAAGTCCGCCGATGGTGGTGGGCATCAGGCAGACCAGAAATGCGATCAGCACGGTCAGAGAAATCTCGACATTCATGTAGCGAGAGAAAAACGGCAGTGTTGCAATCACCACAACAAACAGCGCTGTTAATGTAATCAGCAGAATTTCAAGAGCAATTTCATTCTGGGTTTTGCTTCGCTTGGCAGATTCTACCATTGAAATGATATTGTCAATAAACGTACTGCCGGGTTCTGCGGTAATGCGTATTTTGATTGTGCCGGAAAGCACTTTGGTGCCGCCGGTAACGCCGCATCGGTCTCCGCCGGATTCACGGATCACGGGCGCGGATTCTCCGGTGATTGCCGACTCATCCACCAGCGATGTGCCGGAAATAATATCGCCATCGCCCGGAATCATCTCATTATCTTTGACAATCACCATATCGCCTTTTTTCAGATCAAGGGCTGAAACAATGAGTGTCGTGCCATCTTCCGAAAGTTTCAACGCATTGAGATTGCTTCTGGTTTTGCGGAGATTATCTGCCCGCGCCTTGCCCTGGATTTCGGCAAATGCTTCGGCAAAATTTGCAAACAGTACCGTGAACCACAGCCATAAGGAAATATGAAGATGAAACGCATAAGAACTGCCTGAAACCGCATTCCATATCCCGGAAATGACCGTGATGACTGCGCCGATTTCGACAATGAACATCACCTGATTCCGCCATAAGGTCGTGGGATTGAGCTTGATCAAAGATTCTTTTGCCGATTCTTTCAACAGTTTCGGCTGCCATATTGTTGCCATAAATTCACCTGCTTAATGATATAACATCAGATGTTCGAGAATCGGACCGATTCCGTAAATCGGAAAAAAGGTCAGAGCGCCCATAACAAACACCACCGAGATCAGCATTCCGACAAACAATAAGCCTGTTGTGGGAAAAGTGGCTTCGGTTACCGGAGTATTTTTCTTTGCCGCGAGAGAACCCGCGATTGCCAGCGCAGGAATGATCGTAACAAATCTGCCGACAAGCATACAGAATCCGGTTGAAAGATTGTAAAACGGTGTATTGGCATTCAATCCGGCAAATGCGGAGCCGTTATTACCGCACGCGGAAGTATATGCGTAAAGAATTTCGGACAAGCCATGTGTGCCGGTATTGTTCAGCGATGACAGCCCTGTTTTGGTTGAGATGGCAATTGCCGTGAAGATGAGAACTGCCCCCATAGGAACAAGAAGCCCGGCAGTTGACATTGCCATTTCATAGGGACCGAGTTTTTTCCCAAGAAATTCGGGCGTGCGTCCGATCATCAGCCCGGCTACGAACATGGTCAGAATAATGTAAAACAGCATTCCGATAAGTCCGACACCTACCCCACCGAAAACCACCTCGCCGATTCCCATATTGAAGAGATACACAAGGCTGGTCATGGGAAATACGCTGTCGTGCATACTGTTGACCGAACCGTTTGACGTGGCAGTGGTCGCAACGCCCCATAAGACGGATTTGACGATGCCGAATCGGACTTCTTTGCCTTCCATATTCAGGCTGTTTTCAATCCCCAGTTGCTGCATCACCGGACTGCTTTTGTATTCTGCCGTTATCGCAACAGCAAGCCCGATCATGAACAATACGGACATTGCCGCAAAAATCGCATATCCCTGCTTTTTGTTTTTCAACATGAATCCGAACATGAAAACCAGCGATACAGGGAGAAACAGTATCCCGAAAGTCTCGATGGTATTTGTATAAAAATTCGGATTTTCAAACGGATGCGAGGAGTTTGCATTGAAAAAACCGCCGCCGTTGGAGCCGAATTGTTTGATTGCAATCTGCGAAGCCGCAGGACCCGATGCAATGGTCTGAGTCGCGCCTTCAAGCGTATGAGCCGTGATATAGGGTTTGAAATTCTGAACCACACCGCATCCGGCAAGTGTGATGGCGGCAGCAACGGATATCGGAAGCAGGACATACAGAGTGGTTCTGGTCAGGTCTGTCCAAAAATTGCCCAGCTTATCCGTGCGCTGACGCATGAATCCGCGGGTAACCGCAAGCTGCGCCGCAATTCCGCTCGCGGCAGAAAGAAAATTCTGAACTCCGAGTCCTGCCATCTGCGTCAGATAACTCATGGTCGCTTCTCCGCTGTAAGACTGCCAGTTGGTGTTGGTCATAAATGAGATGGCGGTATTGAGAGCGGTATCCCACCGCACCGCAGGAAAATTCTGAGGATTGAATGGCAGATAGGACTGAACCTGTTGCAGGATAAACAGCAATATCATGCCGGATACATTGAATATCACAAAAGCAGATGTATATTGTTTCCATGTCATTTCCTCATCCTGGCGGATACTGCCGATGCGACAGATAAATTCTTCAACAGGCTTTATCAGCGGCGTTACCAGAGTCTTATCTCCCTGAAACACCGCAGTCATATACCTGCCCATCCGAAATGCAGACACGATGAGAATTGTGAAAAACACAAACAAAAAAATGATTTCATTTGCCATATTGACCTCTTTGAGTTGAGTTTTCAATATCTTAGAACGCAAAAAAGCCACTGGCACACGACCAGCGGCTTTTTTAAGCGCGGACATTGCCCTTCCAGATGCCTACGAGGTTAGCTGACGGGCTCGGACTTGGAAGTGTCCTATCCTGTTACGGAATACGCCCCGAAAAATTGGGTCCCCCGCATCCGTTTTCGGAAAAAACGGATCTCGGCTACAAGTTTTATTAGATTCTTCTGTTTATATTATCGGATTTCGAGATTCGGATGTCAATGAAAAAATTCACGGGAAATCCGAGTATGCACAGCTTTAAACTGTTATGGTCTTTTTTTTGAAAAACTGTATCTGTTTTTTCTTCACCGTATTTATTATCTTCGATACAAATCCGATTGCCACAAAAGGAGGAAAAAATGGATTTCGAAAATTTGCTTGCACAGAGAACGCATCGTATGAAAGCCAATGCCATCCGGGAAATCCTAAAGGTGGTTTCCCAGCCCGGAATGATTTCTTTAGCCGGGGGTATTCCCGCACCGGAAAGCTTTCCCATGAACATTATGGCGGATATGAACGCATCGGTGATGGAAAAGTACGGCGCACGGGCGTTTCAGTATGATATGACCGAAGGATTTATGCCGCTCAGAGAGGCTCTTGCAGACCATCTCGCGGAAACCGGCATTCACGCGCAGGCAGACGAAGTCCTGATTTTCAACGGCTCTCAGGGAGTTTTGGATGCCATCGGAAAAGTGATGATTTCAAAGGGAGATTGTGTCGCTGTGGAAGCACCGACCTATCTGGGCGCGATTTCCGCATTCAACCCTTACGAACCCGAATATATCGAAATCGAAGCAGATGAGGGCGGACTGATTCCGTGTTCGCTTGAGAACGCATTGCAGAACTATCCGATCAAATTCGTGTATCTGGTGCCGACATTTCAGAATCCGACCGGAAGAACCCTGTCATCGGAACGCCGAAAAGAAATTGCCGACATCATTCGGAAATACAATGTGCTTCTGGTGGAAGACGATCCGTACAGCGCGCTGCGATATCGCGGCAATCCTCTTGCGCCGATCAGGAGTCTTGCGCCGGATCATGTGATGTATATCGGTACATTGTCAAAGGTTCTTGCACCGGGTTTGAGAATCGGTTTCTGCGTTGCACCCGAACTGATTCGGAAATGGCTGGTATTGGTCAAACAAGGCACTGATCTTCATACCAGTACCTTCAATCAGGCATTGGCTGCCGAATATTTGTCCGGCGGATATCTGAAAAAACATCTGCCTGAAATACTGAAACTTTACGCGCCCAAACAGGAGGCAATGCTGAATGCGCTGGATCATTATTTCCCGGACACTTTCAGGTGGTCAAAGCCCGAAGGCGGAATGTTCATCTGGGTTGAGGGAGAGAAAGGAACCGATATGGAAGAAGTGTATCAGAAGGCAGTCCGGCGCAATACCGCGTTTGTTCCGGGGAAATTTTTCTATACCCATGACGGACAGGGACTTGAAACGCTTCGTCTCAATTACACCATGTCGGATGAAGCGAGCATTGACAAGGCTGTGAAAATTCTGTCCGAGGTGATTTCCGAATAACATCAACCGATTCGATTTCAAAGGAAAATCCGATGGAAACTCCTGATATTCAATGGCGTGATCTGATTTCATATTTTTTCAGTCCCGAAGATTCAAGTATGTTGGGAGAAAAAGAATTTTACTATGATCCGTACAGTCGTATCCCCAAAATATGGGAGAAACTGAAAACAGTGTTATGGATTATATTGTCTGTTCTGACGGCTTTGGGAATTTCGAAGCTGTCCTGAACTCAACCCTGTGAATCGGGATGCAAGGATGATATTATATCCTTCATCATTTGCATCCTGATTCGACAGTTTTTTTGCATCACCGGATTGCCTAAGATCGCTTATTATGATACAGGATATGAGATATTTTCGATACCGGAGGCATTATGAAAGCATTCGCTCTGTGGGCGGGGATTACAATTTTGGTATTCATAGGACTTTTCGGAGCATATCATTTTTATCTGATTCAATCTCCGCGTAAAATTCTGATCGCAGTGGATTCTTCCTATCCGATGAAAGAGGTCTGGCCACAGATTTCTTCGGCATTGGAGCAGATCGCCCAAAAACGATACGCCCGATTCTGTCTGGTTACCGAAAAAAACAAAATCCACGACTGGGCTTTACGACCCGATATGGACAAAATTCTGCCTTATGCGCCCAGAAATTTTTCCAGACTGACTGGCAATGCCCAATATCCCGAAATCGGACAGGCGCAGAAATGTTATCTGATTACCAATGCGGTCAGACCTGAAGGATTTGACGGATGGGAAATCATCTATCTGAAAAATTAGCAGATTGCTGCAGAATTATCCGTTGAGCTTGGATCCCAGGTACTCTGTACAGGCAATCAAGGTTATCAGCCTCGGAAACTCCGATTCCGGGTTCACGATATTCATCATCTGCCGAAGTTTGCCTGTGAAATTCAGGAAATCCACCGAGTCAAAGGAAAATTGATCCCGAAATCTCAGCGCCGGGTTGATATGATTGATATCTGCCTCCGGTGCAACCTCTTTGATACATTGCAGTACTGCTTCTCTGATCTGTGTTTCTGTCATCGCTTTCTCCCGATATTCAATATGAAGTTCCGAAAATATTACAAAATCCGATTTCCGAAGTCAATACATATATTCAATGAATCAGGGTTTCACCGTGAAAAAGACCCGTGTTCCGCGTCCGACTGATGAATCCACTTCCAGTCTGCCTCCTACCAGCATAGCTCTTTCCCTCATTCCGGCAATACCGAGTCGTCCTGATTCTGCTGCCGAAGAAGGATCGAATCCCTGTCCGTTGTCGGAGATTGTCAGTTCCAGAATCCCGTTTTCTTCATATAAATCAATACTCACAAGACTTGCCGAGGCATGACGCGTGATATTGGTCAGGCTTTCCTGAGTAATCCGGTACGCGGTCGTGGCAATGCTGCTGGCAAGCGAAGATATGGTGTTATGACTGAAAATGCAGGCAATCCGGTTGCGCTTTTCGAATTCGGACGCGTACCATTCCAACGCATCCACCAATCCCAGCGTATCCAGAACTCCCGGTCTTAAGCGGATCGCAATTCCTCTGACATCTCCGATGGTTTTGTCAATCATGTCGCATACGAATCCGGCACGCTCTGCTGCCGCAGCATCCTTATCTTTCAGCCGCCTGAGCAGCCACGAAGTTTCCATGCGTAAGGCGGTCAGCATCTGTCCCAGTTCGTCATGCAGTTCTCTGGCAACAGATTCCCGTTCTTTTTCCTGACTTGCGATAATACTTCCTGAAAGCCGTCTGAGCTGATCTTCGACTTTTTTGAGCGCAGTAATGTCGGTCGAAATTCCGCCAATTCCGCTGATATTTCCCGAATCATCATAAATCGGAAATTTTACAGACAGATAAGTATGAATGCCGTCTTTCTGAGTCAGTTGTATCTCTTCATGGAGCGGATTTTTTTCCTCAAGAACTTTTTCATCGCTGAGTTGAAACTGATTTGCCAGTTCTTCGGAAATACAGTCGAAAGCGGTTTTGCCCCGGATATGCTCATTTCTGACACCGAACAATTCTTCGAATTTGGGATTGACCAGAAGATATCGTCCCTGAATATCTTTGATATACACGACATCCGGCGTATATTTCAAAATGCTGGTGATCTCCTCGGTTCTGATTCTGACCAGTTTTTCCAATTCTTCGGAATAGCGGCTCAGTTCATCTTTTGCCTGTTTCAATGCCTGTTCAGCCCGTATCCGCTCGGTAACATCAATCGAAACCGCAAGAGAGCGCAATATGTTTCCGTCCTGATCCGTTTCTCCGATAGCCGACACCAACGCGTCGATAATATCTCCGTTTTTTCTGACAAACTGATAGGGAATATCAGATACGAATCCGGTATCGAAAAACTTCGGAATCATAATCTCATTCAGATACTGCCCCGAGTCCGCCGTCATAAAATCGGACAGTTTTTTTCCGATGACCTCATGTCGCTCATAGCCCAAAGCCTTGAGCCAGTAGTCGCTGACATCCAGCAGATATCCGTCTCTGTCCACAGAATGCAGCATTGCCGGTGAGTGATGATACACATAGCGATATCGCTCTTTCTGTTCCCGAAGATCGTTTTCAACCGCTTTCCGGCGCAGAATTTCACGGCTGGCTTTGTGATAAAATACAAATACGATCAGTCCGATAAGAACACAGAGGATCGGAATCGCGATTCCCGCAATTCGGATAAAGGATATGGACAGTCTTTTGGAGACAGCGCTCTGATTCAGAAGATAGATGATCTGCCATCCCGGATAATATCTGATCTCCTCCCGGTGCAGCAAATATCGGTTTCCCGATAAGTCCTGCGCATAGTGATTGCCCGATAAGCTCAATCCTGTCCATGTCCATGGACCGATTCCGAACTGGCGCGATTCGGCAACCTGAGACATTTCTTCTGAGGAAAGCTCACGAAGAGTGTGATAAAGCCAGTCATGGCGGCTAGATATGAAAATGATTCCGTGACTGTCGGACACCAGAATGATTTCATCTTCGCTCAGATTCAGTTCTTTTTCAATCGTGTCTATCGAACTTTTGATGACAACCGCTCCGACAGGAAGATCATCATTCTGCCCATAGACCGGATGGCTGTAATACACACCTCTTTTGCCCGAAGTTCTTCCCAAAGCCAGATAGGTAGCGGGAATGCCACGTATGGCTTTCTGAAAATACGGACGGAAATCGAAATTGCTCCCGACAAAGCTGTCTGCTTCATTCCGGTTGCTCGATGCAATCGTATTTCCTTGCCTGTCTATCACATAGCACACATCGGCATTCAGGGTTTTGACAAAGAGGTCCAGAAGAAGATTGGTTTTTTCAAGCGCATCCGGTGCCGGATTGTTCAGCGCAAGCCAGATATCTTCGAGTCCTGCAATGGTTCTCACCGGTCTGAGATGCTCGGTCAGATAAAAGGAAATTGTTTTTGCCAGCATTTCCGCACGGGTATGGGCTTTTCCCTCGACTTCTTTCAGAGTTTCGTATTTCAGGGAAGAATAATACAGATATCCGCCTGCGGAAGCCGAAAAAACCGTCATCAGGCATAAAAATAAGAGAATCAGTCGAAGCCTCATGGCACAGCTCCGGGTGCGGATAGTATCATATCCGCACCTGAAAATATGAAAAACAGAAATCGGAAATATGTTCGACAGACACTATCGTTTTCCCGATCTCTTCCTAAAACGAATAACTGAGTCCCAGATACATCACCCTCAGCGGCTGAGGCGTGCGCGGCACCACCACCGGGGATCCGTCAGACGGAACTCCGCCATAATGCTCGGTGTCGAATACGTTGTCCACGCTGAAATTCACTGCCAGATGCTTATCCAGCCGATAAATCAGGTTGAGATAGGCAATCAGAGCGCCGTCAAACGCGTAACTTTCATCGCCGCCTCTGGACGCCAGCCCGTATCTGTAGTTGTTTTTGTCCGTGCTGACATCCGAGTAATATCTCAGCGTGAATCCTGCTGTCCATTTTTCCGAACTGTACATGGAATTGAGCGTGAGTTTATGTTCCGATACGCCCGGAATATCATATCCGTTATCATCTCCGCTCAGATAGGAATAAGACAGGCTGTTGGAAAATTTATCAATACGATGCTTTAACGTGATTTCACCGCCTTTACTTTCGATATCTCCCTGATTGCCGTTATACTCCACATAGCCCGGATCGCCTGCCGCACGATACGGATTGAAGTAAGGATAATTGCCTGCCTGTGCGGGCGCGGCAACAGCCCGGATAATATCTTCCATTCTGTTCAGAAACAGACTGGTTTCAATCGAAAATCCTTTTCCAAAAATGTATGCGATATCTATCGAATAATTCTTCAGGGTTTCGGGTTCGAGAGTTTCATTCGGAATATGGATCAGCGCCGGATTTGCAAAATTTTCATATCTGAAGAAGTTTGCAGGTTGGATAAATGCGGTTCCGTATAAAAATTTGACGGTCAGATCGTTGATCGGATACACAATCATGCCGCAGCGCGGGTTGATTGTCGAGCCGTAAATCGAGTTATGATCGTATCTTATGCCCGCATTCAGTCTAATTTTATCCGAAAGCTTGTATTCGGCTTCGGTAAATGCGCCCACAGTATCGAAATTCCGTTCTCCGAAAGACGGCTCGGAAAAGCCGAGAATCCCGAAAGTGTACCCTTTCGAATCTACGAAATCCCTCATATCCACCTGCCGGTTTCTGTCCGTATTGAACGGTGTGGCAAGATTACGGGTTTTGGGAAAGGAGCTTACATATTCATAGGATACACCGGTAATAGTTGATAATTTTTCGGTAATTTTCCAATCTGCCTGAACGCTGCCTTTGAGATAAGAAGAGTAGGCGTATTTGTAAGCAGGATACCCGTCCGAAATATTGCCCTTGCTGTCCTTCTGAGCGATAAAATAATTGCTGTCCGAATTGAGTTCGTAATCCCCCGCAGAAATCGTGGTTTTGATCTTTATCCGATCATCCGAATAAGATTCATGTTCGATATAGGCATGTCGTAAATCCTGCCCCCAGACAAACTCATCCACATACGCGTAGCGATTCGGAAGGGATACGCCTGCGTTGCTTTCGTATTCGTGCTGCCAGTCAAAGCCCAGCGTGAATTTTTTGTACCGCAGCTTGAAAAACAGGTTCCAATTTTCAACCGGATACTCATTGCTATAAGCTGCCAGTTTGCCCTGATAGGAATGTATTGCGGAATACTCGTCATAATCATCATGGAAGAGATCGTCTGTTCCGTGATAGATTCTTGCCGATAGGACCACATCTGCATCATTGCTGATTTTTTTGCCGGAGCTGACCGATGCGGTATAGGCGCCGGTGGATACATATCCGCCGATAAATTGGGTTCCGTTATAATCCGCGCCATCTTTGGTAATCAGGTTGATCACGCCTGAATACGCATCCGCGCCGTACATGCTGGAGGCAGGTCCGTAGATGATTTCGATCCGCTTGTAAATGTTCAATGGGATATTGTTTCCGTACAGAAATCGCTCGCCGCTTGCGGAGCTGTATTTCTGACCATCCTGCAAAATGAGAATTTTCTGATTTCCCGTAACTCCCCGCATCGTTACCTGAGTTTTCATCTCACCCTGCACATTATAGGAAAGATCAAAGCCCGGTAATGCTCGGAATATATCCTTCAAATCCCGCCATCCGTAAGCGGTGATTTCTTCCTGAGAGATCGAAATAATGGTGGCAGGAGCTTCGGAAATTTTCTGTGCTTTCTGAGACGCTGTTACTACAACCGCTTCTTCCCGAATCCACCTGAATTCTTCAGCGATCCGTTTTCTGAGATTTTCAGAAGATGCTGGTTCGGCAGCAATACATGTAGCAACCAGCACAAATACCGACATCATCATCACAAAGGGGTTCATACTGATTCTCTCCTGCAGTCAAGGGTTGTCGAATCACTTCCCTTTATCACAATATGCCAGTTGTTGGGAATATCTTTTTGAACGTTCTTCAACTTTCCGAGCCGCGTTCATCAGCCATGCTTTCTGCTGATAGGTCTGCCGGTTGAAACCGCCGTGTCCTTCACAATACGCAAGATACAGATTGTAAGGATCGGTTGCAGCTATCCTGCTTCTGCCCGCGCTGAGATAACAGTACCAGCCGATAAAATCAATCGCATCGGCAAAATTGTCTCTTTCCGCGCCCCGCCTGCCGGTATTTTGCAGATATTCTTCCCATGTCGTGTCCAATGCCTGAGCATATCCGTAGGCAGTTGAGGGATAGGGTCCCGGAATAATATATAAAAACCATGTTCTGGGAGGTCTCGCGTCTGCCCGAAACGAGGATTCCTGATACATGATGGACATCATCACTGAAATCGGAATATTCCATTTGTTTCGCGCAGATAAAGCTGCCTGATACCATTCGGGCCTTTCCCGGAATATTTCGCAGATATTCTCAGGCTGAACGGGTTTGGGCAGAAACGAAGGCGTCGCGCATCCGACCCCGAATAGATAAATCATAACCATCATACCGAACAGAATATTTTTCATTTTTTGTTTCTCATTTCTCAATAATCCGGCATAAACTTTCCAATACGCAGCGGGGTTTTACCCTGCAACATAATATCGAGAGCCTGAGTGATCTGCCGAATGAGTTCTTTTTCTTCGCTGTTCATTCGGCTATCCTTATGACATCATTTATCCGATCCTGACAATTACGCTGAAAACGATCTTTATGTCAACCCCAAAGAAGATAATTTTTTAAAATAATTTCATATATTTATTTTTTAACCTATGTTTTAATATTGACGTTTTCCTATTAAAAAGCGTATGTTATTGAGCATGTTATTATTCAATGATTCATACCCCGGCGATGATGTCGCGGAAACTCTGTCAGATCAATGGAATCTGCGGATATGCGTCTGTATTGCACTTGCCGTATTCATGGTGTACGGTCAGATAATAACGCATGAGTTCGTCAGATATGATGATCATCTTTATGTTTTTGAAAATCAAAATATTAAACAAGGTCTGACTTCAGACAGCATCATCTGGGCATTTACGGCATTCTATGCCAGCAACTGGCATCCGCTGACATGGTTATCGCATATAACCGATTGTCATTTTTACGGACTGAATCCGGGAATGCATCATCTCAGCAGTCTCTTGTTTCATATTCTCAATTCTGTTCTGCTCTTTATCGTGTTTCGGAAGCTTATGGGAGGGATATGGCAAAGTGCGTTTATTGCGGCATTGTTTGCCGTTCATCCTCTGCATGTCGAGTCTGTCGCATGGGTTTCCGAGCGAAAAGACCTGTTAAGCACCCTTTTCTGGCTGCTTACGATATGGGCATATCTGCGATATGTCCGACAGCCGAAACCGGGCGCGTATTTTCTGGTAATTCTGATGTTTATCTGCGGATTGATGAGCAAACCGATGGTGGTAACCCTGCCCTGTGTGCTGCTGCTTCTGGATTATTATCCTCTGCAAAGAAGCCGGATATTTAAGCTTCTTATTGAAAAAATTCCATTTTTCATCTTATCCGTTCTTAGCGGAATTATCACGATTATCGCTCAGAAAGAAGGCGGTGCCATCAGCGATCCTTCGGTATATCCCTTGGGATTCAGGCTTGCCAATACTGCTTTGTCTTATGTGCTTTATCTGTGGAAAACCGCATTTCCGTTCAATCTCGCGGTATTTTATCCGCATCCCGAAACCATTCCCTTGTGGCAGTCCGCAGGAGCAGGGATATTTCTGGCTGCGGTCTCGGTTCTGAGCATCCGCTTGGCAAAATCCCATCCGTTTCTGATTGTCGGATGGCTGTGGTATCTGGTAACTTTGGTTCCGGTGATCGGGATACTGAAGGTCGGAGATCAGGCAATGGCAGATCGCTATACTTATATTCCCCATATCGGAATTTTCATGATGCTGTCTTACGGATTTTCCTATCTGATAAAAAAAAGAGATATATTGAAAATAGCTGCTTACGGATTTATATTCTTCTGTATGATTCTGACCTATTTTCAGGTCCGGCATTGGAAAAATACCCTGACACTGTTCGAACATGCTGTAAATGTTACTCAGAATAATTTTATTGCATACAGCAATCTGGGCAACTATTACGCCGCAAGAGGAGAATTCGATAAGGCCTTGCCACACTTTCTCAAAGCATCGGAAATCAAGCCGAATGACTTTGGAATTATCAATCATTTGGGAAATTTTTTTGCCAATATGGGCAATGCGAAACAGGCGGCGTATTATTTTTCGGAAGCTCTCCGCCTTGCTCCGAATGATGCGGAAATTTACTACAAACTCGGAACCATGCAGATGCGTTTGAGAGATACGGACAAGGCAATCGCTCATTTTTTTCACGCGATCCGAATCAAACCGGATTATGCCGAAGCTCACAACGATCTCGGTGTTGCTCTGGTGCAACAGGGAAAAATTGACAAAGCCGCGGAGCATCTTTTCATAGCTCTCAAGCTCAGACCGGAAGATCGGGAATTTCGGCAAAATTGGGAAAGAATATCTGCTATGAACCCCGAAAAGTAACGGAAAAAATTATGTTCAATCATCAGAAAGTGGTGGTGGTCATGCCCGCGTACAATGCGGCGCAAACGCTGAAAAAAACATACGACGAGGTTACGGAACAGGGAATCGTTGATCTGATTATCATTGTGGATGACGGCAGCAGTGATGATACGATTTCCATTGCCCGAACACTTCCGGGAACACTGCTATATCAGCATCCGAAGAATATGGGCTACGGTGCAAATCAGAAATCCTGTTACAGACTGGCATCAGAACAGGGCGCGGATATCGTCATCATGGTTCACCCGGATTATCAATATACGCCCAAACTGATTCCGGCAATGGCGTCCATGATCGGAAACGGACTGTATCACTGCGTATTGGGATCCCGCATTCTCGGAGGATATGCGATTTCCGGCGGAATGCCCGTATGGAAGTATATTGCCAACCGTTTTTTGACCTTTTTCGAAAATCTGATGACCGGCGCGAAACTTTCCGAATATCATACCGGATATCGGGCGTTTTCCAAAGAACTGCTTGAGCGTCTGCCCCTTGAAAAAAATTCCGATGATTTTGTGTTCGACAATCAGATGCTGGCTCAGATTATATGGCTGGGATATACAGTTGCTGAGGTCAGTTGCCCGACCAAATATTTCACCGAAGCCTCTTCCATCAACTTTGTCAGAAGTGTGCGCTACGGATTCGGATGTCTGGAAACTGCAATCAGATTCCGGCTGGGCAAAATGAATCTGATGCAGTCTGAAATTTTTTCGGGATTCAAATAGAAAATTTTATATTATTTTCAATATTTTATCTTGTTATATTCTGTTTTGATATTGACGTTTCCGTATGGGAAAGCGTATTTTAGATCAGCAGGGTTTTCGGCAATTTTGATAAGAGATTCAGGAGATAATTTTGCATGGCTGATAAAAAACATCGTATTCTTGTTGTGGATGATGAACTGAGTATGCGCCAGCTGCTAGAGCTGATGCTCTGCCGTGAAGGATATGAGATTATCTGCGCCGAAAACGGACAGATGGCAGTCACCATGATCGAGCAGGAGCATTTCGATCTGATTTTATGCGATATCCGGCTTGGAGATATTACCGGTTTGGACGTGCTGAGAGCTGCCAAAAGAAAAAACCCCGATACGATTGTGATTATGATTTCCGCGTATGCAACTGCCGAAACTGCTGTCGAAGCCATGAATGAAGGCGCGTATGACTATCTTCCCAAACCGTTTGAAAACAAAGAACTCAGAAAGACCATTGCAAAAGCATTGGAACTCAAAGCGCTCGGGCATGAAACGCGGGTAGCGGAAGCCGAATCGGAAAACAATCTGCATTTCGGTCTTCTGGTTGGCAACAGTCCTAAAATGCTTCATATTTACGACATGATCCGTCAGGTTTCCCAGACCAGAACCAATGTGCTGATCAGCGGGGAATCCGGTACCGGCAAAGAACTGATTGCCCGAGCGATTCACGAGCAAAGCGACCGCAGAGACAAGCCGTTTGTGGCAGTCAACTGCGGCGGGATTCCCGAGACCCTGATGGAAAGCGAGTTTTTCGGACATAAAAAAGGCGCGTTCACTGGAGCGTCTCAGGATAAAAAAGGATTATTCGAAATCGCGCATAAAGGCACTCTGTTTCTGGATGAAATCGGCGAGGTCAGCCCTGCCATTCAGGTCAAACTGCTGCGGGCGTTGCAGGAAAGAGTCATCCGCCCGGTGGGGGATAATGAAGATATCTCTGTGGATATCCGTATTATTTCCGCGACCAACAAAAATCTTGCCAACGAGGTGGTGGAAAACAGATTTCGGGAAGACCTGTTTTATCGGTTGAATGTGATCGAAATCAAAGTCCCCGCGCTTCGGGATAGAAAAGAAGATTTACGCGCGATTGCCCAGCATTTTCTTGAGAAATATTCCCGGGAAATGGGCAAAGAAATTTCCAAGATATCCTCTTATGCAATCGATCTGCTGAATAAATATGACTTTCCGGGCAATATCCGGGAGCTTGAAAATCTAATCGAGCGCAGTGTCGCTCTGACCAACACCAACATTATTTTACCGGACAGCCTGACATTATCGGTTCATAAGCGGAGATGGCATGATGATAAAAAGAAAGATGAGACTGCTGCTTCGGATATTGCCAAAGATATCAGTGCGGGCGTATCGTTGGAAAGTATTCTGGATCAGGTGGAAGAGGAGTATATTCGGAAAGCATTGGAAATCAGTCACGGCAAAAAAGAGCGGACTGCGAAACTGCTGGGAATCAATATGCGTTCTCTGCGGTATCGTATGAGCAAACTGGGAATCGAAGGATAAATTTATATTGCGGGTATTGACCGCTTATGCAGACAATGATATAAAGTATCAGCCATACTTCGTCAATACGCCTTTGAATTTATCACCAAAAAGGAGAGCAGATGGCTTCGGACTATGACATCAGTGTTACAGACTATACGCTACAGCAAAATCAGCTTGAAAAAATAGAACAGATTCTGAAAGACGGGCTGGTCGGCATCAATCTCAACAGTGCCATGCTGATCGATATGGCGGGCAATATTATTGCGAAGTGTGATAACGGAAAGTGCGGGCATGATATTTATTCTCTGGCTGCTCTGGCATCTGCAAATTTCGCTGCGGTGGACACAATGGCGAAAATTATCGGAGAGGAAGAATTTTCCCTTCTGTTTCACAAAGGAGAACATGAAAGTATCCATTTCAGCAGGGTGGCTGATGATTTTCTGCTGATCACTCTGTTCGGCAAAGAAGTGTCGTTGGGACTGCTGCGTCTTAAGATAGCAGAAACTATCGAAAAAATAAAATCCGTATGGCATTAATTTCGGGTGGGAGGAATTTACCTTGGCATTTGTCAATTTGAAAAATAAGGAAGTTCAGGCAAAAATCGTATATTACGGTCCCGGCAGAGGCGGAAAAACAACCAATCTGGAATATATTTACAACAAATTTCGGGAACGGATCAAATCCGATATGGTGAGTATCAAAACACACGGCGACCGTACCCTGTTTTTTGATTTTCTTCCGTTCGACATCGGCAAAATCATGGGCTACGACGTCAAAATCCAGTTATACACCGTGCCCGGTCAGGTCAAATACAATGCAACCCGAAGATTGGTTCTCAAAGGGGTTGATGGCATGGTATTTGTGGCGGATTCGATGGTGGAACAGAGGGAGAAAAATCTTCTGTCCCTGAAGAATCTTCAGGAAAACCTTGCTGTGTATAAAAAGAGTATTTTCAAAATTCCGCTGGTACTGCAATACAACAAACGCGATCTTGAGAAAGAAGGGATTCCCATCATGCCGGTAGAGATGATGGACAAAGATCTGAATGCCCAACTGAAAGTCCCTTATTTTGAAGCAAGCGCATTGGCAGGAGACAATGTGATCGTTACGCTGAAAAAGATCATTTCTTTAACTATGGCATCCTTGCAGAATGTGTTGAAATAGGAGGGTACGCACTTGGCAGAATATGAAGATGACATAAATTTGAGTGATTATACGCTGGGACAGGATCAGCTTGAAAAAATCGAAAATATTCTGACAAAGGATTTGATCGACAGCGGTGTTCACAGCGTTTTGCTGATTGACATGGCGGGAAATATCATCGCCAAAGGCGATAGCGGAAAATTCGAGCATGATCTGTATTCTCTGGCAGCACTGGCATCAGCCAATTTTGCGGCGGTAGATACGATGGCAAAAATCGTGGGTGAAGATGAGTTTTCACTGCTGTTTCATAAAGGCGAGAATGAGAGTATCCATTTCAGCAAAGTTCATAGCGAGTTTTTACTGATTACGATTTTCGGCAAGGAAATTTCTCTGGGGCTGCTGCGTCTGAAGGTGGCGGAAGCTATCGAGAAAGTCAAAAGCGTATGGAGCAGATAACAGGAGGCATAGTCCGTGAGCGCTGGTAAAAAAGGCATTTCTGACCATGTGGAAAGCCGGCTGGACGATATATTCGGAGACGACGGCGGGGACGCCGCGGCGGACAGATTCGATGACAGCGCTACCGCTGCGGAAGTCGGCAGCCGCATAGATGATATTTTCGGCAGCGATAAAAAGTCATCGGTACCGACAAAAAAAGCTGCTCCGGTATCCCCTCAGAAACCCGCGGTCAGCAGAAAGCCTGAACCCAAGCCCAAAAGCACAGGTAATGTCAAATCTGCGATGATCAGCGATCTGAAATCCGTTGTACTTGCGCTGGAGTGGGAAATCACCGATCAGGTCATGCAGAAGCTGGGGGAAGAGATTTCCAAACTGGAAGAATCCTGCAAAGACGATAAAATCGCGGTGGCATTTCTTCAACTGCTGGGGTCATTGGGCAAGTATATCCAGAAAAAACGTGCGGAAGCACACCCGGAATCCATCAATCTGCTTCATTCCGTGTATGAAAATCTCGAAGCCGCGATGCTGTCTGAGGATATGAGCGATGCTGTCAAAAAAAAGATGCTGGTAACTCAGGTTAACAAATACAAGCAGCTCAAAGAGCAGATCAGTATTCAGAAACCTTCCGAAAAAGAAGAGGAAGAAAAGCCTGCTTCGCCGGTATCAAGACCTGTCCAGCCCTTGCGGATGCCCGAAGAAAAAGCTGCTCCTTCGCCGTTGATGGAAGAGCCGTCTGTGGTCGCGCCGATTGCGCCATCTTCTTATATGCTCAGCGAAGATGCGGATATGGAAATCGGGATTCCGAGAAAAACAGGCGATGAAGCATTTGCCGAAGGCACGGAGGAAATGATCCGGGCAATCCGTGAACTTCAGAGGACAGTCAAGGAAGAATTCGAGGCGTTGAGAGCCGAATTGAAGTTGTGGAGAGAGAAGCGATGATTGTGTTTTGCGAGGAATGCGGAGAAAGAAACAATATCTCCCCCGAACAGGCAAAAGCGGGTCCGAATCGTTGTCAGGCATGCAACAGCATTCTCAGATATACCGCGCCGACTTTGGCTCCGGAAACCGGAACATTCCGCAGTCCTTATGCCAAAACAGAACTGCGGCTGGGGGATCGGGTGATTGAAATCAGTCAGACCCGACCCACCGTTACTATGGGGCGTCAGGAACACAATGATTTGGAGATTGTAGATACCCGGGTTTCCCGTTCTCATGCCCGCATCGAGTACCGGGAAGGCAGATTTTTCCTCATAGACCACAGTACCAACGGCACCTTCGTTTTAATGAAAGGGAAACAGGGGATCAACCTCAAAAACAGCGAAGTGGAACTCGAAGATTCGGGGATTATCTCGCTGGGAAGAAAACTTCCACCAGATTCCCCCAAAACCGTTCATTTCGCAATCAAACGTTGAGCTATCCTTTGATTCTGATCAGATTGTCCGATTGAATTTCAATAATAATGTCAAATAAATCTGCGATATGCAGCATCGGTGTCGGAATGCCGTCGGGTCCCGGAGTTTCATGGCGATGGGTTCTGACTGTGAACCATATCGGTAGCTGATGTTTATCTGCCAGAGTTTTCAAATCCGCAAAGGTTTTCCGGGAAGATTCATCAAACGGAAGCCCGTCAATCACGATCATTCTGGGAAAAAATACCCCCTGCTCTGTCAGATCCGCAATCCGTTCTTCCAGTCTGGGAGCGCTGAAGCCTTCTGCTTTGAAAGTCATAATAAAGCGATTGGGTAAAATAATTTCCCAAAATTCATCGGAAGCTCTGAGTTTATGGCGGGAGGTTATATTGCGAAGCACCTCCTCGTATTGCAGACACACCTTTTCCACAGGGTCTTTCAAACTTACGTGAAGTACAGGTGTTGCTTTCAGCAAATTGTGCAATGCAATCTGCACCAGCAGAGCGGTTTTGCCGACTCCGGCTCTTGCGCTGATTGCTCCGAATTTTCCGGCACTCAGAACATTATCGCTGTTATATCCGAGATGGCTCAGCGGATTGGGGAATACGATTTCTTTTTTCACGATTCTCAGTTTCCTTTCTGTAAAATCAATAATTTTTGCCGCAACTCCCATTATGCCGCTTTCTTTTTGCTTTCCGCTGCTTTTTTTGCCAGTTCTTCGGCAATATTTTTCGGGATCTGTTTGTAATACGCAAATTCCATCGTGAACTGTGCCTTGCCCTGTGTCGAGGATCGCAATACCGTAGAATAACCGAACATTTCCGCGAGAGGCACCTGAGCCTCGATCACGCACATCACGCCTTCATCCTGCGCGCCGACAATAATGCCTCTGCGCTGATTCAGCGTTCCCATGCACGCGCCTTGAAATTCCGTTGGCGTTTCCACCACGACTTTCATAATGGGTTCGTGAATCACGGGTTTGGCTCTGTTATAACCTTCCAGAAAAGCGCCGCGCGCGGCTGCCTGAAAAGCCATATCCGAAGAATCCACCGCGTGAGACGCGCCATCGTTGATGACAACGCGGACGCCGGTAACCGGAAACTCCATGAGCGGTCCTTTGCTCAGGCAATTTCTGAATCCTTTTTCACACGCGGGAATATACTGAGTAGGAATGGCCCCGCCGACCACCTCATTGACAAACTCGAAATCCCCTTCTTCCAAAGGTTCGATATATCCTGCCACGCGACCATACTGTCCAGCACCGCCAGTCTGTTTTTTATGGGTGTAGTTGAAATCCGCTCTCTGCGTAATGGTTTCCCGATATGCTACCCGGGGCTGTCCCGTAGTAACTTCCGCATTATATTCCCTGCGCATCCGCTCGACATACACTTCCAGATGCAGCTCGCCCATACCGGAAATAATAGTTTCTCCAGTATCTTCGCTCACATAAGCTTTGAATGTCGGGTCCTCTTTGGTAAAGCGGTTCAATGCCTTGGACATATTGATTTCCGCCTTGTTGTCTTTGGGAACAATCGCCAATGAAATCACAGGCTTCGGAACAAACATCGAGGTCATAGCAAGATTGATGCCCGGCGCAGAGAAGGTATCGCCCGAAGCACAATCGATTCCAAATAAAGCTCCGATATATCCTGCTGGAATCATATCGATTTCTTCCATCTGATTCGCGTGCATTCTCACCAGCCGCCCGACTTTGACCTTTTTCCCGGTACGGACATTGATAATCGTATCCCCTTTGGCAAGCGTTCCCTGATATACCCGGATATAGGTCAACTGTCCGTATTGCCCGTCTTCCAGCTTGAACGCATACGATACCAGAGGAGCTTTCATATCGCTCGACAGCACTACCTTTTTTTCATTTTCTTCCGTATCCAGAGCCTCATTTTCCACATCCGAAGGACAGGGTAAAAACGCGTTGACCGAATCCAGCAGCAGTTGAACCCCTTTGTTTTTATAAGCGGATCCTATCAGCACCGGCGTCAGTTCGCGAGTCAGCGTTCCTTTTCGAATTGCTTCGATAATCAGTGCCTCCGGGATATCTCGCTCTTCCAATACCGCTTCGGTCAGTTCATCGGAAAACATCGAGATCGCATCCAGCATGATTTCACGCTTTTCTTTTGCAATACCCTGATATTGTTGAGGTATGTCCTCAATACGAATGGTTTCGCCGTTGCTGCCGTCGAAATATACCGCCTTCATTCTGATAAGATCAATCACGCCTGCGAAATCTGCTTCGAGTCCGATAGGAATCTGAAGTGCAACCGCATTGTGTCCGAGCTTTTCCTTGAGTTGTGTAACCACCCTCTCAGGGTTTGCACCGCTTCGATCGCATTTGTTGATAAACGCGAGACACGGCACTTTGTAGCGTTTCATCTGCTGATCCACCGTAATGGACTGGGACTGTACCCCGCCGACAGAACATAAAACCAGCACAGCGCCGTCCAATACCCTGAGCGAGCGTTCCACCTCGATGGTGAAATCCACATGCCCCGGCGTGTCAATGATGTTGATTTCATGGTCTTTCCATTCGCAGAATGTGGCTGCCGAGGCAATGGTAATCCCGCGCTCTTTTTCGAGTTCCATCGAATCCATTGTTGCGCCGACGCCGTCTTTACCTTTGACATCGTGCATGGCATGGATGCGCTTGGTATAAAACAAAATTCTTTCGGTCAGCGTGGTTTTTCCAGAGTCAATATGCGCGCTGATACCGATATTTCTGACTTTATTGATGTCAGTTTTCATCCGACTGATTCCTTACAAACAATTTTTGAAAATAAAAAATCCCTCTGACATCCTTGCCGCCGGAGGGAATGATTTTAGCCAAAATCTTTAATCAGTTTAATATATAAGAACATTGATCTTTTGTCAAGAAAAATATAAAGCTCAGGTTTTCGGACAGATTCCTGCACATCGTTCAGAATGTCTTGTTCTAATACTTGAACTCCGGCGTTTTTTAGGGTAGTATCCCGGATTATGAAATCAATTGTAGCACTGGTCGGAAGACCCAATGTCGGAAAATCAACGCTGTTCAACCGCCTGACTCGGAGCAAAGACGCCATTGTGGATGATATGCCCGGCGTAACCCGTGACAGAATATTCGGAAATGCCGAGTGGAATGATACTGTATTTACGCTGGTGGATACTGGCGGATTTGCGGAAGACAGCGAACACGAATTTGCCGGATATATCCGCGTTCAGGTCAGGATGGCAATCGAAGAAGCAGATGCGGTGATGCTGATACTGGACGGAAAATCGGGTTTATCGCCGTTTGATACAGACCTGATTTCCCTGCTTCGCTCCGCAGATAAGCCGGTATTTTATGCGGTCAATAAAATTGACGGCTTCGAACATGAACACCGGCTGGCGGATTTCTATGCTCTGGGCATCGAAAAACCGTATCCGATTTCATCTTCTCACGGATACGGCATCGGCGAAATGATGGATGATCTGGTGAAAGCGCTTCCGTCTTCTGAGCCTGAGCCATCCCCTGATATGATGAAAATCGCGGTGGTCGGAAGACCCAATGTGGGCAAATCCTCGCTGATCAACCGCGTTCTCGGAAAGGAAAGAATGCTGGTTAGCGATATTCCCGGAACCACACGGGATGCGGTGGATACAATCTGCCGAATCCAAGGCAAGCCGTATCTACTGATCGATACCGCAGGCATTCGCCGGAAAGGAAAGGTATCCGAGAAAATAGAGAAATTTTCAATCATCAAATCGCTCAGAAGTCTGGATCGCTGTGATATTGCGCTGATTATGCTGGATGCGTCAGAAGGGATTACGGATCAGGATATCAGTGTTGCGGGATATGCGTATGAACGCGGCTGCGGCTGCATTTTTCTGCTCAACAAATGGGATACGGTGAAAGACACTGATGCCAAAACAATCTGGAGAATTTGCGATGATCTGAACTATGCTGCCAATTTTCTGAGCTTTGCGCCCGCGAACCCGGTTTCCGCAGCCACAGGACTTCGAATATCCAAACTTTTTCCGATGTTTGACTAGGTATATTCCCAGTCACACACCCGGTCTCGTAACACCATCCGACGATTCCGAACGTCGACTATGTGGGGATATCTCTGTGCAC
>CAZMDM010000480.1:0-5011 GCA_964564775.1 uncultured Desulfonema sp.
GACCCGCATACCCGGATTGAAATCCGAGCCTTCATCACATTGCCGTTTCACGGCAGGGGAATACAGGCGTGGGTTTTAACCCATGTGGGAATTTCGGGTTCGGGATAACATGACAAAGTAAAATTAAATTATATCAAAATAAAACCATCCATTATAACCTCATCCTGAAATCCTCATACCCGAAAGATTTCACCACACGATAGTCTCCGGTTTCGGAATTGCAAAGTGCAATCAAAGGCAGATTGATACCGTTGAAGGTATTGGTTTTGACCATCGAATAAATTGCCATATCCGTAAAAATCACTTTATCCCCGCGCTCTAACGGTTCATCAAACGAATAATCGCCGAACAGATCCCCGGCAAGACATGTGGGACCTGCAAAGCGATAAGTATATACTTTTTCGCCTGCTCCGCCGGAGCCGATCACAAACGGACGATACGGCATTTCGATCACATCGGGATTATGCGCGGCGGCAGATGAATCCAATATCGCAATTTTCATATTATTTTCAATGATATCTAGCACCGTTGACACCAGAAATCCCGCGTTCAGCGCAACGGCTTCACCCGGTTCGAGATAGACCTGAATATGATATTTCTCCTTGAACTTGTTGATCGTATTGCACAGCAGATCAATATCATAATCCTCTCTTGTAATATGATGCCCGCCGCCGAAATTGACATATTTCATTCGCGGAATAAACTCTCCGAATTTTTCTTCGACTGCCGCAAGCGTTCTGACCAGAGGCATGGCATTCTGCTGACACAAGGTATGAAAATGCAGATACGATATGCCGTCAAGCTCGTTTTCATTGAAATTCTTCCGCGTGATGCCGAGCCTCGAATACCGCGCGCAGGGATCGTAAATCGGAACCGTTCCTTCGGAATGTTCGGGATTGATGCGAAGACCGAAAGAGATATTTTTTTCTCTTGCAGCCTTCAGCGCCAGAGGTCTGAAGTGCCGCCACTGAGAAAATGAATTGAAATCAATATGATCCGCATATTTCAGCAATTCGCAGAAATCTTTGTCGCTGTAAGCTGCACCATAGACATGCACTTCCCCGCCGAATTCTTCGCGTCCCAGCCGCGCCTCATGCAGCGAACTCGCGCAGGTTCCGTGAAGCGTTTTATTGATCAGCCCGAATGTCGAATACATGGAAAACGCTTTCAATGCGAGCAGGATTTTACACCCGGTGCGCTCGATCACTGTGCCAAGAATATTGACATTCTTTTCAATCAGTTTTTCATCCACCACAAAGCAGGGCGTTTCCACCCTGCTCAAATCGAGATTCAAAAGCTTGCTTCTTTCCATGGCAGCCCGTGAATATTGAGTTTTTCCATAAACGGATCAGGGTCTAACTGTTCGATATTGAACACGCCCTGCCCTTTCCATACCCCTGTCAGCATCAGCATCGCGCCGATCATGGCAGGAACGCCGGTGGTGTAAGATACTGCCTGTGTTCCGGTTTCTTTGTAACTTTCCGCATGATCGCAGACATTGTAAATAAACTTTTTTCCGGGCTGATTGTTGAGGTAAATCCCTTCGATCTGAACGCCGATACAGGTTTTGCCCGAATAATTCTCGCCCAGACTTGCGGGTTCGGGCAGCACAGCTTTGAGAAATTCGAGCGGCACGATTTTCATGCCCTGAAATTCAACCGGATCAATGCGGGTCATGCCGACATTTTCCAGTACCCGAAGATGGGTCAGATACTGCTCCGAAAACGTCATCCAGAATCGGATGCGCTCGATTTCGGGAAAATGTTTTACCAAAGATTCCATTTCTTCATGGAACAACAGATAGCTTTCCTTATCGCCAACTTCCGGGTAAAAAATAGGCTTGTGAACAGACATCGCGGGAATTTCTATCCATTGACCGTTTTCGTAATACCGCCCGTTCTGCGTGATTTCCCGGATATTGATTTCGGGATTGAAGTTGGTGGCAAATGCCTTGCCATGACTGCCCGCATTGCAATCCACGATATCCACAAAGCGCATCTTGCTGAAATAATGCTTTTTCATGTATGCCGTGAACACATTGGTTACGCCCGGATCGAATCCGCAGCCCAGCAGTGCCATAATTCCCGCATTCTTATACCGCTCCTGATACGCCCACTGCCATTTGTATTCGAACTTTGCCAGATCTTTGGGTTCATAATTGGCAGTATCCAGATAATTGACTTTGCATTCGAGACACGCGTCCATGATTGCCAAATCCTGATACGGCAGAGCCACATTGATCACCAGTTCGGGTTTGAACGCCTGAATCAGCTTGACGACATTTTCGGGATAATCCGCGTCCACTTCCGCAGTCTGAATTTTTTGCTGATATTTCGATTGAATCTGAGCGGCAATTTTATCGCACTTCGACTTTGTGCGACTGGCAAGCATGATTTCCGAAAATACTTCGGGATTCTGCGCACATTTATGCACCACCACCTGTCCGACGCCCCCCGCGCCGATAATCAGTACTTTTGACATTTTCCCCTCCTTTGAAAAAGACAAAAAACGATAGGACACAATATGTCGGAGTTGCTTTGCAGTCAACAGAAATTTCATGATCGAATCAGATGACAATATCATCGAGAAATCGGTGCATCACATACGCGTCAACATATCCGAGCCGCTGATGTCTGAAGACCTTCGGAAGTGTTCCCACGATAGAAAATCCCAAACTCTTCCAAAGTCTTATAGCCGGTTCATTGGTACTGACAACAAAATTGAATTGTATGGCTGAATAGCCGGATAGCCGAGCCTGCTTCAGGCAATGCTCTCCCATAGCCCTTCCGACACCTTTGCCGCGTGCGGCATCACTTACCATAAAAGACGCATTTGCAACATGAGAACCGAGATCACGCTGATTGGGAATCAGTTTGTACATTCCGATAATGCAGCCGTCAGCTTCCGCCACAAAGGAAATAACGCCATGGCCGAACCAGTATGCAAAAGCATCTTCACGAGGGGTGTCGGGAGAAAATACATAGCTGTCTCCCTGAGCCACTACAGCCTGAAATACAGACCAGATGCCTTCAAAGTCAGATGGTGCTGCTTTTCGAATTTTCATTAGGATGATTTTCCCTCTCAATCAGATAAAATCAGACCGACTATGCTTTTTCTTATAAATATTTTCTTTAGCACATAAAGAAAACAATTTACCTTTTCCAAATAATACGATATCATAACGTCTCCGTTGCCGTAAGTAAATAGAATATTCACGAAAAGCGATAAATCGCCACGGAAATGAATTTCCGGGCTATGATATGCCGGCCCTACGGAACTTTGTAGTGTGGTGATGTTAAAACATTCGATCAGCCATATAAGGAGGGAGTTATGAAACGCCTGATAAAAACTTTGACGATAATGAGCATCGTCATCATTCTGACCGATAGTTTTGCATTGGGCGCAGCAGGAGATGTCAATAATGACGGCAATACCGACCTGAAAGATGTGATTGTGTCCTTGCAGGTCAATGTCGGTCTGACTCCGGCAGGTGTAACGATTGGTGGAGATGTGAACAATGATGGCAGGATCGGGCAGGAAGAAACGATTTATATCCTGCAAGTTGTGGCACAGTTGAGAGGAGATGGAGCGCCTGCACCGTTCACCGGAATTGTAGCTCGTCATAATTATTGGCGGGCTATGGTAGGATCGCCGAAACTTACATGGTCTTCTCAGGTTGCGGAATTTGCTCAGGCATGGGCGAATCAGTTGACAGAATCTTGTGAATTGATCGTCCACAGCGGCTCTCAATATGGAGAAAATATCGCATGGGGATGGATGATGACGCCGGAACAGGTTACAGATATGTGGGCTGAAGAAAAAGCAAACTATGTGTATCAGGCATTCACTGCTGCTCAGATGAATGTTGCTCATTATACTCAGATTGTTTGGAAAAACACGACTCAGATCGGTTGCGGAGTGGCAATCTGCCTGAACGGTTCTGAAATCTGGGTATGCGATTACAGTCCTGCCGGAAATTTTATCGGACAATTCCCATATTGAAGGATGAAAAATAACAATGGATATTGAACGCGAAACCATAGAATTTGATGTATTGTTTGTCGGCGGAGGTCCGGCAAGTCTTGCAGGTGCGATTCGGCTGATGCAGATCGCTCAGCAGAAAAATATGACGCTCGAAGTCGGACTGATTGAGAAAGGCGCTGAAATCGGCGCACACAGTCTGAGCGGCGCGGTGCTGAACCCGAAAGCATTGGCAGAACTGATCCCGTCTTATGCGGAAAAAGGCTGTCCTATCGAATCTTCAGTCCGAGATGACGCATTTTATCTGCTGACCCCGGATGCCGGGTTTCAGGTGCCGATAGTTCCCCGATATATGCACAACAAAGGCTTCTACATCATCAGTCTGTCCAAATTCACCCGATGGCTGGGCGGCATTGCCGAAGAAATGGGCGTGAATGTATTTCCCGGATTTGCCGGAAAAGAGGTGCTGTATGGTGAAGACGGCAAAAGCGTTGTCGGCGTCAGATGCGGTGATAAAGGCTTGGATAAAGACGGCAAGCCCAAATCCAACTTTGAGCCGGGCATTGATATCAAAGCCAAAATCACGATTTTCGGAGAAGGCGCAAGAGGCAGCCTTGTGAAACAGATTGCCGAAAAGCAGAAAATTTTCAGAATGCCGCAGGTCTTCGAAGTCGGTATCAAAGAAGTGATTCAACTGCCGGACAATCATTATTTCAAAACCAGCAAAGCCAATGATATTCATACCCTCGGCTATCCTCTGGACGAGCATACGCCGGGTGGCGGCTTTGTTTATGAAATGGGCGACAACTGCGTTTCTATCGGCTTTCTGGTGGGCTTGTCATACACGAATCCTCTGCTGGATATTTACGATGAGTTCATCAGGTTCAAGCATCATCCCTTTATTGCTGAAATTATCAAAGGGGGAAAGGGCATCGAGCAGGGCGCGAGAACCGTTTCCACCGGCGGATATTTCAGTATGCCCAAACTTGCCATTGACGGCGCGATGTTTATCGGCGGCGCGGCTTCGATC
>CAZMDM010000481.1:0-17761 GCA_964564775.1 uncultured Desulfonema sp.
TGACCCGGCAGGCTGTTTTCCGGGCGCAGCAGGGGTATTTTCCCGAAATCCTGTATCACTGGCAGTGGCAGCTCGGAAAAATATTCAATGCGCTCGGAGAAACAGAAAAGGCAGTTCCGGCATATCGCAATGCCGCGGAAACGCTGAATCCCTTGCGTCCTGATGACAAGCCCTGTGCTGCCGGGATTATGCAGGAAATTTTCAGAAGCGGATTCCGGCGCAGACAGGTTTATGACAGCAGTGTCCGACCGGTTTATACGGAACTTACGGAAATTCTGCTGTCTTCGGCAAAATCGGCTGAGGATGAAACTCAGCGTCAGAATTTACTGAAGCAGGCGGAGGAAAGCATCGAGCTTTTAAAGACAACCGATCTGAAGAATTATTTTCAGGATGAATGTCTTGCGGAAAAGCAGGCGAAGAAGGGGCAGAAAAATGTTTTCATACCTTTGCCGAATACCGCGGTCATTTATCCGATTCTGTCAGATAAACAGCCGGGAATGCTGATGCGGTTTTCGGACGGCTTGGAATATGCGGATATTCCGATGGATACGGAAACTATCAGAGTAAAGCTGAGGATATTAGCCAGACATTTCAGAAAATCGCTGCTGATAGGCGGGGCGAGTATAAAATCTCTGACAACAGAGCTTTACAGATGGTTTATCGAACCGATAGAGCCTGAACTGATCCGCCGCAATATTGATACGCTGGTGATTGTGCCGGACGGAGAACTCTGGTCCGTGCCGTTTGCGGCATTTTATGACGGAAAACAGTTTCTGATCGAAAAATATGCGCTGGCAGTGCTTCCGGCTATCGGGCTTACGGAATTTGACAAATCCGATAAAGACGAAGAATCCGCACTGATGGCAGGGCTTTCGATAGAACAGGACGGGTTTGAGGCACTGACCAATGTTGAAAAAGAACTGTCGGATATAAAATCTGTCATGGGTGGCAGGCTTTTATTGAATCAGGAATATACTTCGGTCGGTCTTGAAACAGAATTCAGGCGTCAGGAATATGCCCATCTGGTCATGTCAACCCACGGTGTTTTCGGAGGATCGCCACAGGAGACATATCTGCTGGCTTACGGAGGCAGGCTGATGATGAATGATCTGGAAAAACTGATCGGTCTGGGGCAGTTCAGGGAAACGCCGCTCGATCTGCTGACGCTGAGTGCGTGCGAGACTGCTTTGGGAGATGAACGGGCAATGCTGGGACTGGGGGGAATTGCGGTAAAAGCCGGAGCAAGAAGCGCATTGGCTACACTCTGGAAAGTGAGTGATGATTCGACATCGGTTCTGACCCGCGAGTTTTATCGGCAGTTGAAAACACGGAAAGTTTCGAAGGCTGAAGCTCTCAGAAATGCACAAAAAAAACTGATGTCCGATTCGCGGTATGAGCATCCATTTTTCTGGGCGCCGTTTCTGCTGATCGGGAATTGGATGTGATTGTCTTGTTATTACGATATCTTACCTACAAAAAATAAAGTCCCGTAGGGACGACACATAATAGTTTCGGATTGCCGGAAAGTTATCAGTCATATTTGAACCACTACCCCCCTGAAAAATACCGTGTATTCGGTTCCCGAGCATATTGACAAAGCCATTGCCAAAGAAAAACTCGCGGCAATGGGCATTCCGATTGATACGCTGACGCCGGAGTAGAAAAAGTATCTGGCAAGCTGGACGATCGGGACTTAAATTTATTGAGCAGAAAGGCGGAAGTATGATCTTCCGCCTCTGTGAAAACGCTACCGTTTTTCTGCGTTATAGCCCGGAAATTCATTTTCGGGAATCGGAGCCGTTGACAAATCCGACATGATAACGTACAAAAAGCATATCTTGATACCCACTGAAATCGGAATAAGCTCAATGAACATCATCCAATCGCTTCCTGTAAGTATCACCGATATTCACTCGGAAACCATAGAACTGACCGAGTCTTTTGATCATTTTGCTTCAAAATATGCAGATATGCCCGGAACCGTCCTGCTGATGAGCGGCGGAAATCTGGATTGTGCGCGATATCATATTCTGGCGGCTGATCCATGGCTGACTCTTTCCGCCCGACAGCAGCAGATTGAAATCACGGTTCAGGATCAAAAAATTCAATTTACTGCCGATCCTTTTGATACCTTGCAGCAGATTATCCGCCATTTTCATCTGGATATTTCCGAAACGCCGGTGGGAGCGGGATTATTCGGATATTTTTCTTATGATCTCAAAGATCATCTGGAAAAACTGCCCAGAACCGCGATCAATGATCTGCATCTGCCGGAAATGCTGCTGTTTGCGCCCTCTTTTGTGGTAATTCACGACAAAAAGGAAAATCGGACAAAAGCGGTCAGAATAACAGTGCAACGTGCAACGTGCAACGTGTTACGTGTTACGTGTGATGTGTCAGGTGTTAAGAAAGACGAGAGCTTCTATGGGAATCCTCATGCGTTCAAATCGGCATTTACCCGTGAATCGTATATGGAAGCGGTGAGGCAGATTCGGGAATACATTGCTGCCGGAGATATTTATCAGGTCAATATGTCGCAGCGATTTCAGACGGAATTTTCCGGCTCTCCGTTTGCGTTGTTCAGGCGGCTGTATGAGATCAATCCCGCGCCGTTTTTTGCCTACATCAACGCGGGAGATCATCACATTGTGTCCACATCGCCGGAGCGGTTTATTCTTCAGCAGGGAAGAAAGGTAGAGACCCGTCCGATCAAGGGGACACGTCCCAGAGGCAAAACGCCCGAAGATGATGCAAGATTGAAATCCGAGCTTTCCCAAAGCAGAAAAGATGATGCCGAGCTTTCCATGATCGTTGATCTGCTCCGAAACGACATCGGCAAAGTCTGCGAAACCGGATCCGTCAGAGTCAGCGAACACAAGCGGATTGAGGGCTATCAGAATGTGTATCATCTGGTTTCGGTTGTCGAAGGCATTCTGGATGCGGATAAAGATTCGGTGGATCTGCTCAAAGCCACATTTCCCGGCGGCTCAATCACCGGATGCCCCAAAATCCGGGCAATGGAAATCATTGATGAATTAGAGCCGTGTCGGCGACATATCTACACGGGGTCTATCGGCTATATCAGTTTTCATGATACGATGGATTTGTCCATTGCCATCCGCACCGCAACGATTTTAAACGATAAAATTGTTTTTTCCGTAGGCGGCGGCGTGGTGTATGATTCCGATCCTGCGGACGAATATGAGGAAACCCTGCATAAAGGACAGACGCTGATGAATGTTTTCAAGGGAAAAGCAGAGATGAAATCTCATAAATCTTACGCATGGATCAATGGTATATTGAAACCTGCGGATGATGCAGCTATTTTTCTGACATCTCAGGGATTTCAATTCGGATACGGGTTTTTCGAAACCCTCCGGGCAGATTACGGACAGCCGCAATATCTGAAAGAGCATATCGAGCGATTTTACAATACTTGGAAGCAGTTGTTCGATGAACCTCTGCCGGATCTGAGTTGGGAAGAAATCATTTCTCAGGTACTTTGCAAAAATCATCTTCAGGATAAGGTTGCTGCGGTCAAAATCATTGCTGCCAAAGGAGATCGGGAAAAGCCGCCGCATAACAATATTCTTGCAGTGATGGCGCGTCCGTATATCCATCGTCTGGAAGGCAAGGCAGAAAAAGGTTTGAATATAGCTAGTTATCCGCATCCGAGACAAACGCCGCTTGCAGATCATAAAACTCTGAATTATCTCTATTATTATCTTGCCGGGAAATGGGCGGCAAAGCAAGGCGCGGATGAGGCATTGATCTTAAATCCCGATGGCAGCATTTCCGAAACCAATACCGCCAATATTTTGCTGATCAGAGATAAAATTGCATTTGTACCGACATCGCCCCATGTCCTTCCCGGAATTGCCCAGAATGTTCTGATCCGTTCTCTTTCGGATCAGGGCTATGAGATACGGCATTGCAGAATCATGCCTGAAGAATTGTTTGCAGCAGATCGGGTGATTGTTACCAATTCTCTGATGGGGGAAGTTCCTGTATTGTCATTGGATGGAAAAGCTATTTTGCAATGCGATCATCCGCTATGAATACTGAAATCTGAATATATCATAACAGCCCGTTTTCGGGCGGAGGGAGAAAACATCATGAATAACAAATCTTTCGGAAAAAGCCTCGGCAATATGGATACGAAAATTCCCACGCTGGGAGAGGCGAAAATCCCCAATCCGATCAGAAAACCGGATTCTCCGTTCCGATATTTTGTGTCGGATGACGCAAGGGTACTGATTGATGTGTATGCGGATGATGTGGCAGAAGCATATCAGACCGGCACGACTCCGTTGTCTTTCGAATTGGCAGGTCCTCGCGAAAAACTGTATTTCGATCCGAGCAAGCTTAGGTGCGCTCTGGTAACCTGCGGCGGGCTGTGTCCGGGCTTGAACGGCATTATCCGGGCAACTGTGCTGGAATTGTATTATGCCTACGGCGTGCGGAATATTTACGGCATCCGCTATGGGCTTCAGGGCTTTATTCCCGAATACGGGCATGATGTGGTTGACTTAAACCCGCGTGTGGTGTCTGACATTATCAAAAAAGGCGGATCGTTTTTAGGCTCTTCCCGAGGTCCGCAGGATATCGATAAAATCATTGACTGTCTGGAACGGATGAACATCAGCGTTCTGTTTATGGTCGGCGGAGACGGAACTTTGATGGCTGCCAATAAAATTGCGGATGCTGTTCTTGAGCGCAATCTCAAAATCAGCGTGGTAGGCATTCCCAAAACCATTGACAATGATATTTACATGGTGGCGCGCTCTTTCGGCTTCGATACTGCCGTCGAAATCGCGACCAATGCGATCCGCGCGGCACATAACGAAGCAGAAGGCTATCCCAACGGCATCGGGCTGATCAAACTGATGGGCAGACATTCCGGCTTTATTGCGGCAACTGCGGCATTGGCACAGCAGGACGTCAATTTCGTGCTGATCCCCGAAGTGGATTTTGATCTGGACGGACATAACGGACTGCTTGGCAAACTTGAACGACGGCTGAAAGATCGCTCTCATGCGGTGATTATCGTGGCTGAAGGCGCGGGACAATCGCTGTTCGGAGAAAGCAAAGACAGAGACGAATCAGGCAATGTGAAACTTCACGATATCGGCATATTTCTGAAAGATGCGATTACCAAATACTTCAAAGAAAAAAATATTTCCATTTCTCTCAAATATATTGATCCGAGCTATATTATCCGTAGCCTTCCGGCAAATGCGAATGACCATGTATTTTGCAGTTTTCTGGGCAGAGATGCGGTTCATGCGGCAATGGCAGGCAAAACCAAACTGCTGATCGGTCATTGGAACAACCATTTTGTCCATATACCGATGATTGCTTCCGCAGGCAAACGCAAACAGGTGAATCCTTATGGAAAACTCTGGAACAGTGTTCTGGAGTCCACGGGACAGGGAACGCTGAAGAACGGGTGAGGCGTTTTAAGCTCAACGATTGGATATCCAAGTCAGGTGCGAATCACTCGCCTTTCAATATTTCTCCGAGTTCCTGAAAACCGATATCCTTTTTCCGATAAATTTCTTCCTGAATAAACAAGGCAAGTTCTTTTGACGAAAGGGCAATATCGGATTCTCTGATCTCGTAATCCAGCAATGCCAAAGCATACCATCTGCTGCTTCGTGCCTGATCCAGCAGCACGACTTTTCCCCGGCGCAGAAATTTTTTGAACACTTCGGTGGTGCTTTTCCATTGAGACGGAATAGGACAGCGATCGTCCCGGATATAAACCGCTTCAGTTTTATGGTCTGCGGTTTCGAGTGCGCGGTTCAGACAGGCTCTGACTGCCGAATGGTTGAGTTCATTGTCAATAAAAAATGCCATACCGACCATTCCCTGTTTAGCGGAAATCCGCTTGCACAGAAGATCGGTATATTTATCGTCAGGACGATTCATGTCCTGAATCTCGATGCCCGAATCCGAAGGCAGATGGGTCAGATAGAGATTCAAGGCTCGTCTCAAACGGTTTCTGTCCGGCGGATAACAGTCTGCGCTGTTCTGAATCCTGAGGCAGAGTTTATCGAATTCGTCTTTGAGACGATTGGAGGATAAAATCAGTCCGGGCTGAGGCGTGTCATGGTAGAGAATGGTTTTGAGGCGTTCATTTGCCGCGATAATCACTTCTCTGGGACTGGACAGGCTCCGCCGGAACTGCGCGCTTATCCATTCTTTGTCAAAGGGAAACAGGGAATCATCACTGCTTTCATCTTTTATAGATGCCAAGCGATGCCGGATCAGTTCGCTTGCCTGCTCTTCATCACAGCCTTTGAGCGTGAACGAGTTGGTCTGAATCCGGGTAATGACCTGCTGATTGAGTTTATGGCTGAAGATTTCCCACCATTGCTGTCCTCTGACAAAGACCACCGGCAGAATGGCTTTGGCATGATCGGTGAGAAATTCGATCATTTTGCCCAATGCACGGATTTTATCGTCTGTATCGTAATTTTCCAAGCGGTCGAAACACGCGACCAGAGGCTTCTGGCACGCGGACATCAGAATTCCCAGAGACAGCAGAATGTCGCGGGCTTCCTGCTCCAGCATGGCAGGACTTTTGTTAATACGATCCGGTATCTGAAGCCGTTCGGATTCAGCTTCATCAAGAATACGTCCTTTCAGCCAATCCAGAACTGCCGTGCGTTTTTCCGCACACGGGTATTGCAGCAGAACCTGAAATACGATTTTGGGAATATCCGGGAATCGGGCGCGCAGAACATCCGGTACGGATTCGGGTTCCGGCTTGGATTTGCCCACCATCAGTTTGAAAGAACTTTTGGCAAATCGGAACAGTTCCCTGACTCTTTCCTGCTTTTCTTTGGCAAATACGGAACGGATGCCTTTGCCCAGTTCATCTGCAATAATTTCGTGTTTATGTCTGAACTCGGGATTTTCACAGCCGATATCACCGACAATTCGGGCAACCATCAGATCAAGCTGACTCTGCCCAGTGCCGTTATCTTCAGGCTGACAAAGATTGACCACGATTTCGCGCAGCAGATAGCGATAGGTCTCTTGTGCATCTTCAATCGGATGAATGTATGCCACTGAAAACGGAATTTCGGAAGTTTTGGCAATGTTTAAAATGCGTCCGATCAGGTGGGTTTTGCCGGAGCCGGTTTCTCCGAAAACCAAGCCCGCGCAGGGGAGTATCGGATTTTTGGCTTTCTGGCAGATCAGCGAATAAAGCCCTTCAAATGCCAGATGATTGATGGATGCCACATCCTGATAACGGTTTTCCCGAGGATCCCCCACACTGGAAGACACAAACGGATTTTCTTCTCGGAGTTTTGAAAGTATCTTTTCGGTATTGCTCATGATTTTCCCCACCATGTCAGGGTGATATATAGTCTGCCGTTGTCGTCCGTGAATGAATTGCGAAGCTGCTGCTCATTCAGTAAAGACGGATCACCACCATGAAGCTCGACAACATGCTCTGCCATCAACTGTTTCAGAATCTGATCAAAACGCTCCCGCGACCATCCGAGTTCTTCTCGAATCCGATGAATCCGCACAAAGCCTCTGCCTTTGCCGATTTCATCATAAGCTGTTTTGAACACGATGCGCCCATCTCCAGTCGGCTCGTCAGTCTGTTGATCCGAAACAGGATACAGGAAAATACCGTGAGTGTCGCTGAGACGGAACCTTATTCTGCCCTGTTCAGCCAGATGGTTGATTGCTCCGATCACCTCTTTATTCGAAATCGGAAGGCTTTTGTTTAGCAGTTTCGATGACAAGCCCGGTCGGCGGAGGATTGCATTCCATGCCATTTCCTGAGTGGAAATATTCAGACAGATATAATATGAGCGCCCATGTTTATACTGAGCGAGTTGATTCCCCAAAAAACGCGACAATGCTGCTGAGATATCCGCAGGAGGCGAAGATTTGCCAAGCCCGAATTGCCGCAACACTGCAATCGGAAGTCCGGATCTGATCTGTCTGATGCTCAGGCAGTCTTTATGGTTTCGTTTCAACAACGATATAATCTGATCTTCAATCGGATTTTCCATGATGATGCTCTTTGAATTTTTTTTATCAGCCTATCAGGTCGGAGCATAATTGTAAAGGATTTTGAGCAAGACCGCCGCGACAGTGCATACGAAAAGACTATTGCAACTTATATTGAAATGTCGTGGGTGAACCTATATTTTTACAGACTTTGACAAAAAAATATGATAAAATAAATATGATATAGGTTTGGATATATCGGATATATCTTTGATGAAAGGAGAGTTGGGATGAAAAAAATTCTGTTTGTTGTGATGATGACATTGTGTATGAATATGACCGCTCTTGCAGATCAGGCAATGCTGATTCAAAAATCAGAAGCTGAAAAAGCCTCGCGGTTTCTTGAAAAAGGCATGAAAATCAGAGAATTCTGCGCGCCATGCGGAGATAAGGCTTGGACAGAAATCACCGCCGATGTGATCGAGATCAGAAACAATCCTACAGACAGCGAAATTCTGATCAACGACAAAAGCATTGATCTGGCGTACATCTATGTCGAAAAAGACGGCAAATGGCGCAATCTTGCCATGCTGACAGGAATTGCGGTATCGGGGGTCAGCGAAGTTTTACCTCAGAATATTTCTGCCAAAAAAGCAGAATCCAAATCCAAGTCTGAGAAGCCGCCTGAAAAATCATCGGAAAAAACGCATCGGATTGACAAAATCACCGATGACTGCATGGAAAAAGACAGCTCTACCGCAGGAATGTCCGAGTGTATGAATCAGGCATATCAGCTTTGGGATGCGGAATTGAACAAGATTTATAATCAGCTCAGGGCATTGCTCAAACCCGATGCCAAAGATGCGCTCAAATCTTCGCAGTTAGAATGGATCAGATTTCGGGATGCGGAATTTGCCTTATCGGATAAAATCTATTCCGAGCTTGACGGAACCATGTATATTCCCATGAGAGCCGGAGACAGGGTTGAAATCGTCAGAAAAAGAACGCTCGAACTCGGATCGTATATCGATCTGCTGAAAAATCAGTAGCAAGGAGCCAGCCATGAAACTGACACAGATTTCGATTTTTCTGGAAAACCGTTCCGGCAGAATGGCAAAAATTATGACCACTCTGGGCAGCGCGGGCGTCAATATCCGAGCCATGTCGCTTGCCGATACTTCGGACTTCGGCATACTGCGCCTGATTGTCCATGATACGGAAAAAGGCATTGCCGCATTGAAACAAGCTGGATTCACCATCCGCCTTTCCGAAGTTGTTGCTGTCGAAGTTACCGACCGTCCCGGAGAATTGGGTAATATTTTGAATGTTTTGGAAAAAGCCGGGCTGAATGTGGAATATATGTACTCATTTGTCCAGAAAAGCATGGAATCCGCGATTCTGATATTTCGTTTTGACAATTTGGATCAGGCAATTGAAATACTGAAACAAAATAACATCAGAGTTGTCGAAAGCAGCAACGCATGGTGATTGAAGAAGTGAGAAATGAACTGTGAACTGTGAGAACTGGATTGAAAAAATTTTCGGATATCTGGGAAAAGTTCCGAAAAAATATGCGGATCAGATATCCGGGATTCTGGGAAGTTTCTGGTTTTGGGTGGATAAAAAACATCGGAATATTGCCAACGATAATTTAACCCGCGCATTCGGAAGCGAGAAAACGCCCGATGAGATTCATGAACTTGCCCGACGCGTGTTCATACACCTGATCCGCATGATTTTCGATATCGGGTGGTATTTCAATGTCAATGTGAATGAGTTGGATCGTCATTTTCGAATAAACGGGGGGCATCATTTGTCATCTGCATACGCGCGTAAACAGGGCGTGCTAGTACTGACGGCTCATATCGGCAACTGGGAACTTCTGCCGGTACTTGCCCCGCTTCTGAATCTCAACGCGAATATTCTGTATCGTCCCATGGATTTTGGTCCGTTGGATGACTATTTTGTCAGATCGAGAACCCGCATGGGATTGAAAGCGATTCCGACTGCACATTCCATGAGAAAAATTATACGCGCGCTCAAAGACGGAGAACTGGTGGCAATGCTGATGGATCAGAATGTAGATTGGTACGAAGGTGTTTTTACTGACTTTTTCGGTCAGCCTGCCTGTACCAATAAAGGGCTGGCATTGATCGCTATGAAAACCGGATGTCCGGTCGTGCCGGTATTCATGCTGAAACATGAAAACGGATTTGTTGCGGAAATTATGCCTGAAATCAGGCGGATTAATACCGGCGATAAAATCAGAGATGTGGAGGAAAACACCCGTCAGTACAACCATGCGATTGAAAACATTGTCCGCAAATATCCCGATCAGTGGTTCTGGGTGCATCAGCGGTGGAAGACCAAAGCCTTTTGCAATATTCAGTGAGAGATAATATCGGATATAAAAATATCCGGGTATGCGTGGTTCATTTTCAGGTTTTATATAAGTTAAGGAAGGCGGAGTATCTCCGTCATGGAGAAGCGATCATCAGATATGAGTTGTTCACTAAGAACCGCAAAATGTGAGCATAGACATTTAGATTCTGCCTTCTTCGAATGCGTCGCAGATAATACCTCTGACGTGTTCCATCAGCAGATTTTTATTTTTATAATCCTGAGGTCTGACAGGAGGACGTATTTCCATAAAGACATTTCCGGGCGTGATTGCAATCTGCTTTTTGGGCATAATGGCTCTGGTTCCGTGAAGAATCACCGGTACAATGGGAACCCCCGACTCCGAAGCCAGTACGAATCCGCCTTTTTTGAAATCACGGATATTGCCGTCCGTGCTTCGGGTTCCTTCGGGAAAAATTACCACCGATACACCGCTTCTGATGGTTTCCGCTGTCTGCTTCAGACTTCTGATAGCTGCCATGCGATCCGAGCGGTCAATGCTGATGCTTCCCGATTGCTTCATGGCATGTCCGAACAGCGGAATTTGGAACAATTCCTTTTTGGCAAGCCATCGGAACTGAACTTTCAGACGGGATAGCAATACCGGAATATCGAAATTGCTCTGATGGTTGGACATGTAAATACAGGGATAATCAGGATCGAGGTTGGAAATCCCTCTGACCCTGACCCGGATACCACTGCCAAACAAAATCGCTTCGCCCCACAGACTGGCTACTTTATGGGCTGTTCGGCCGCCGTCATTACAGAATACTGCCACAACAATTGCAGCCACAGAAAAGTATATCGTTACCACGATAATCCATGCAATAATCAGGACTGTCTGCATCATTCATAACCTCAAGTGATGATTTCGAGCTTTTCAAAAATAGCGTCAATTCGTGCAATAAAATGATCCCTCTGCTCCGGAGTGGCGTATGCAATACAGTTGCAGCGGATTTTATTTTCAGAACGCACCAGAAGTTCACATGCGATACGATCCTGCAAAAGCTCTACGGACAAATAAAACGGAGCGCATTCCGAATGCTGTCGCTGAATATCGTTGAGCATATCTTCCTCAAGCAGAATCCGATACACCCCATTCAGTTTTGCCGTTCCGAAGGTCATATCCATATATGACCTCAGTTTTTCGTAATCGCTAGGTCTGAGTTCGTCAATCAGATATTGTTTCATAAAGATTTCAGCGAAAACAGCTATAGCTTTTCGACGCTCCTTTTGAGTTTTTTCTCGATTTCGGCAAACATATTTTTCTGGCGTTCTGCCTTATCAGCCTGAAATGACTCTATCTTACTTTTGAAATCTTTGCGGGTGGTCTGAAATTTTTCAATTTCGTCTTTGAGTCTGGCTTCGTGATCTTCTTTAGGAATTTCCTCTATTTTCAAATGATTGCGTATAAATAACCGTGCATCGAAGGGACCTTTGACCACCTCGATAATGTCCATATCATGAAGTTTCTTGCATATCAGGTGTCCCTGTTCCAAAGGCATGTCCAATAGTTCACTCAGAGCCTCGACCGAAGGCGCGTCTTTTTTCCGGTATTCAAGAATCCGTATTGCCGCTACCACCAGATGAGTTTTGGAATATAAATCTAAGTCCTGCATCCTCTCACCTATCCGATTCAGATGATTTTCAGAGAATTTTATACGGATTTCCCGATTTTGTCGAGCAAAATTATTGCGCATAGTTCTGAGATTTGCCTTTTCTCAGTACCCTCTCATATTTTTAATGGGTAGGTGTAGCATCACTCTTTAATCATGATCTTTTAAATTTGGAGTTGATTTATATATCTGATTCTATTAAAATATGATTCTGATTTAAGTTGATCATTCCAATTTTTTCGGAACACTATGTCAGATATTACTAAAAAAATCGAACATCTGAGACAGGAGCTTCACCGGCACAATCATCGCTATTATGTGCTGGATGATCCTGAAATTTCGGATGCAGAATATGACCGGCTGATGCAGGAACTGATCGCTCTGGAAAAAGCGCATCCTGAACTGTACAGCCCGGATTCTCCGAGCCAGCGTGTAGGCTCCCCTCCGCTCGATAAATTCGAAACCGTAGAGCATTCGATTCCCATGCTGAGTCTGGATAACGGTTTTGAAGATAACGATATCCTCGAATTTGATCGCCGTATCCGAAAGCTGCTCGGAACTGCCGATGAAATTTTTTATACTGCCGAACCCAAAATGGACGGGCTGGCTGTGGAATTGGTGTATGAAAACGGGCGTCTGGTACTGGCTTCCACTCGCGGGGACGGCATTCGCGGGGAAGTGATTACCGCCAACATCCGAACCATCGGCTCTGTGCCATTGATTCTTCAGGGGCAGAATATTCCGAGTATTTTGGAGGTTCGCGGGGAAGTATTCATCAGCCGGGAAGGATTTGAAAAGCTCAATGAGCAAAGATCGAAAGAAAATCAGCCGTTATTTGCCAATCCCAGAAATGCGGCTTCCGGATCTCTGCGGCAGTTGGATTCCAAAATCACTGCCAAACGTCCGTTGGAAATATTTTTGTACGGCATCGGAAGAATTGAAGGTGTGCAGCTTGCATCTCATTTTGAATCGCTGATGTTTTTAAAATCTCTCGGATTCAGAATCAATCCGATGATCCGCGCCAATATCCCGATTTTGCAATGTCTGGAATATTATCGGGAGCTGAGTGAAAAACGCCACAGCCTGCTGTATGAAATTGACGGAATGGTAATCAAGGCGGACAGTTTGGATGTTCAGCAGAGAGTCGGCGCGACTTCCCGAAGTCCCAGATGGGCAATTGCCTATAAATTCAAAGCGATTCAGGAGACGACCAAGGTTCTCAACATTGAAGTTCAGGTCGGGCGTACCGGGGCTTTAACACCGGTTGCTCATCTTGAACCAGTCAGCGTAGGTGGCGTAACCGTCAGCAGAGCCACGCTTCACAACGAAGATGAAATCCGGCGCAAAGACATCCGCATCGGCGATACCGTGCTGATTCAGCGTGCTGGAGATGTGATTCCCGAAATTGTGAAAGTGATCGAAACCGCCAGAACCGGAAATGAAATCGTGTTTGTCATGCCCAAACAATGTCCGGTCTGCTATGGCGAAGTATCCCGCGATAAAGACGAAGCCGTGAACAGATGTACGAATCTCAATTGCTCCGCACAGTTGAAAGAACGGATCCGTCATTTTGCTTCAAAAGTCGCTTTCGATATCGAAGGCATGGGAGAAAAACTGGTCGAGCAATTGGTGGATAAGGGCTTGGTTAGATCCTATCCTGATATCTTCAGATTGGATCAGGCGGGTCTGGAATCCTTGGATCGTATGGGGCGGAAATCTGCCAAAAATATTCTGGATGCCATTGAAAAAAGCAAAAGCATCCGACTCGGAAAATTTCTCTACGCGCTGGGTATCCGGCATGTCGGCGAAAATATTGCAGAACTGATTGCAAAACAATTTCAAAGCATTGACAATATTTTATCAGCAAAAGCTGCGGATTTCGAAGCCATCGAAGGCATCGGATCCGAAATTGCTCAAAGCCTCGAAAGATTTTTTTCCTCCGAAGATAATCGGAATATCATTCAACAAATTTCGGACAGCGGCGTTGTGCTGATTTCCGAGCCTCAATCGGAAAAAAGCAAGGGCAGGCTCAATGGCAAAACTTTTGTGCTGACCGGCACTTTGGAAACCATGACCCGCAATGAGGCAAAAGCCATGATTGAGAAAGCGGGCGGCAAAGTTACGGATTCTGTCAGCAAAAAAACGAGTTTTGTAGTGGTTGGCGCTTCTGCCGGATCAAAGCTGGAAAAAGCCCAACAATTGGGGATTGCCATTATCGATGAAAATGCTCTCAAAGAACTGACAGACTGAAAATCGCCGCAAATCCACAGATTATCTCAACGATAATGCAGGCTGCTCTATGGTTCCGCCGATCATAAACGTAATCGGACCTTTTTTACCGCCCATCAGAAGCGCTGCGGGAAATCCTTTGCCCAAACTCGCCAATAAGGCAGGATCAGGGGTAATTTCGGTTCTGAGATTTAGAAAACTTTTTTCAAACGGCGTATTGACCTTTATCGTACCCGAAACAGTAACGCTTGCCTGATCCCCTTTGGCAGCACATTGTTTGATTTCGATAATTTTCATATCCGCAGATAGGATTTCCATATCAACGGTTTTGAATGTCAGCGCGGGCAGTTTCATCACAGGTGTCGAAATTTCGATGCCGAGTCCGCTGATCGCCAGCTTGGAGTCCATGCTTCCGCTGTTTTTTTTCTGACGATACGCGATATTTCCCGACAATATGCCCGAAGATACTTTTTTACCTGTGATATTCTGGATATAGCTGATCTGCTCCATCCGAATTCCCGAAAGACTCGTTTCTGTTTTCAGCATATCCTCGCTATCATTTTCAGGCGATGATAATATTGCTTTGCCTGTAAAATTGCCTTTCCAAGCCGAGCCTTTGAACGTGATTTCTTTATTTTTGCGAAACAGAGATATGATTTCCGCTGCGATGCGGATCGTATCGGTTTCGATCCACGGCTGATCTTTGTTGAGCAGTTCTGCTCCCTGAATATTGACCCCTATCGGAAACGCGGGAGTCATGCCTCTGCTTATCAGAACCAGATCGGGATTGATGTCTTTGACTTTTGCTGCCGCGTATTCTCTGAGTGCATCCGCCGGAAACAGATAGTAAAGAAAAACTCCTATCAGTGCAATTGTGTAAAGACTCCACAGCAGCCATTTCATTGTTTTGCTCATAAATATTTAAAACCTCAGCTTTTTTCAAGAGTTTCAGCCTGCAATACCACATCAATGAAGCCTTTGTCATTCCCTGACTGATTCACAGATATTTTTCGGATAAATACGCTGCTGTCCGCTTTTTCCACTTCAAGCTTGTATAGATAGCGTTTCAACTGTTCGGTATTGAGGTTCTGAAGCTTCATTTCCGCCTGCGACAGTTTGTAGGGGCTGTTTTGCAGATCGGATTTCGACGGTTTGATGTAAATCACTTTTTCCTTCGGGATCCCGGATTCTTCAGCAAGCCTGTCCAGAAAAGAAAACAGGGTGAATCCTTCGGGACGTTTCCGAAACCGTTCTTCCAACAGCGTTGCTGCCTGATGAACCTGCTCATGCTCGGTTTTCAGAATAGCCATATTTTCCAGAGTTTTTCCTTTGGAAAACAGCATTTTTTTCAGTCTCTGCCGCTTTTCCGTCATCGGGAATACCAAAAACTGCATCATGACAAACAGACAGATAAATCCGCCTGCTATCAGAAGCATGAGTTTTTCACGTCTGCTGATTTTGAGTGCCATTTCTGACTTTCCTTACAATATCATATTTTCCTGATCGGAATATGATACTCCCGATCTGATCGGAGGTAAAGATAAAAATATTCCGGAAGAACAGGATTGAAATACATACTTCTCATATCTATCAAATTGTGATATGCTGATATAATATCTGTAATCATTCGAAACGTCAAAACAAATCGGAGACGGATCATGTCTTTGAAGCACACCGTAATTGCATCCGTGCTGATGCTTGTCAGTCTGGCGGGGCTGCGATATTTCAGCCACAGCGAGGAAATTCATCCGAACAAAGCCTTTTCCACATTTCCCAGACAGATCGGAATATGGGAAGGGAAAGAGCAGTTTTTCGATCAGAAAGTCTATGAAGTTTTAGGAGTCAGCGATTCGTTTCTGGCAAATTATATCTCGCCGGAAGGAAAAAGCGTCAATCTGTACATCGGATTTTATCAGAGTCAGCGGGAAGGCGAACTGATCCATTCTCCCAAAAACTGTATGCCCGGAGCCGGATGGAATATCAGCAGAAGTACGATAGAAGAATTGGAAACACCGGGGTTTCATTCCGGCAAAATCAGGGTCATCAAGCTGATTCTGGAAAAGGGACAACACAAACAGGTAATGTTGTATTGGTTTCATGCCAGAGGACGGATCATTTCTTCCGAATACATGCAGAAAATCTATCTGGTAATTGATTCGATGACCCGTCATCGCACAGATGAATCGTTTGTACGGCTGATTTCTTACGGCGATGAGGCTGAGGCGTTGAATACGTTGAAAGAATTTGCAAAACAACTCATGCCGATATTGCATGAGTATATCCCTTCATAAGCGGAGAAACCATGCAGACACAATTTTCTTCTGTTTATCTTCAGATCGGGCTGCTGATCGTATCTTTCGGACTTTTATTTCATCACACGATTGCCAAACTGATCAGAGACTGGTCCATCGATGACAACTATTCGCATGGTTTTCTGATCCCCCTGATTACCGGGTATATGATCTGGGAAAAACGGGAAAAATTATCGAATTATGCGTCAAAACCTCAGAATCTTGGAATTATCGTCATACTGCTAGGCTTATCGTTTCATCTGGTAGGCAGCATCGGCGCGGAATTATTTACTCAACGATTCGGCATGATTATCACCATATTGGGGATTATATTGCTGATTTTCGGCACACAGATTACCCGAATCCTCCTTGTTCCCATAGCCTATCTGATGTTTATGGTTCCCATTCCTTCGATTATCTGGAACAAACTGGCATTTCCGCTTCAGTTGTTTGCGGCAAACCTGACTGCAACTGTTGTCGAACTGATCGGCATTCCGATTCTGAGAGAAGGCAATATTCTGCATCTGCCGAATACCACACTGGAAGTCGTGGACGCATGTTCGGGGCTGCGATCTCTGACCTCTCTGCTTGCGCTCAGTGCGGCATTTGCCTATATCGGCACATTCAGACCCATCAGCAAATGGATATTGTTTTTATCCGCAATCCCGATTGCCATTTTTGTCAATCTTATCCGGCTGACTGCCACCGCAATCATGGCAAGACGCATCGGCGCCAAAGCTGCCGAAGGATTTCTGCACGAAATATCGGGAATTGTTGTTTTTGTGCTGGCATTCGTATTTCTGTTTCTGATTTCGCTAACGATTGCAAAAGCGGAAAAAATGATTGCCTACCGAAGAACCAGCGATGCCTGAAGCAGCTAACCCAAACCAATAAGGAGAGAGTCAGATGAAATTCGGAAAAACATTGCATTTCACGATAATATTCTTTAGTTCTGTCATTTCCATCCTGTTTGCAGAAGTATCATTTGTTTCGGCAGAAAAGCCGCTGTACTTTGTCGGCGTGGAAAATGTAATTCCTTCGGCATACGTTGAAAACGGTGAAATCAAAGGAATCGAATATGATACATTCCGGGAAATCGCGAGCAGGTTAGGTTTGAATGTAAAGATCGAACTGTTACCGGTAAAGAGGATGCTGGCTTATATGGAAGAAGGTGAAGCAGACGGAACATTCCAAATCTATTATGCTAAGGAAAGAGAGCGATTCGCTTTATATTCGGATATTCCGATG
>CAZMDM010000482.1:0-6281 GCA_964564775.1 uncultured Desulfonema sp.
TGATAAAGGTTGGCTGTCCTGCGGACACAATTGGATCACTACCTATCTGAAAAAAAGCGCCTGGACGTGTGTCTGCTTTTGAAATTTTTGCTTTCACAGCATGAATCCGTGCCGACATATCTCTGACCAAGGATGCGGCAGTCTCCGGGCAGTTGAGCAGATTTCCGATGTCGCTAATACTTTTCATCACGGTATTGAAATTTTTCGGATCAAGAATATATACCGGAATATTCAGGGCATTCAGCCGTTGAACTGCCGAAGTCGGATTTCCCTCTGTGATGCCGATGCACAGATCAGGATTCAGTCCTATGATTTTTTCCAGTTCCAAATTGATGTGAGTACCGATTTGAGGAATTTTTTTGGCTTCAGTAGGAAAATCGCTGAATGCGGTTACACCGACAAGCCGATGCCCCTGTCCCAGCGAAAACACAATTTCCGTGATGCTGGGCGCAAATGCCACAATGCGCATGGGATTTTCAGGGATAGTCATGGTTTTTCCGGTATCGTCCGTAACGGTTTTGGCATACGAAAATACTGAAGATATCTGAATAATCAGAGCAATCGCAAAGATAAAAATCGTTTTCATCAACAAAACTCCTGAAAGGATGATTCAATTGCGTTTATCAATTTGGCTGCGGATTCCGGCAGCAAACAAGCTGATCAGCAGCAGAATGAATGCAGATGCAAACCACTGAACACCCGAAGATTTCTTCGGATCAGGACGCTTTTCGGATTTCTGCACTTTTTCCATCTTATAGCCTTGCACCATCTGAGCCGAATCAGCCGCTTTGCTGCTTTGTTTACGGATGTTTTCCGCCGAAGATGTTGCCGTGCCTTTTCTGAGCGACTCAAGCAATTGAACGCGTGCTTCCACCTGCGCTGTCAATGGCGATCCGGTTGCTTTTTCCAATGTTGCTTTGAACTGCGCCGCTATTTCCGAAGGCACAATGCCCGGAATCTGAATAATATCCATAACCATCTGATTAAGCATTGGATTGTTGCAGACATGATCGCAACAGGCAATGCCGCTTTCTGCCACGCTTTTGGCATATTCGGCAGACAGCTTTTGTTTCACCTCATCGCTTGGCGCCCAATATCCTTTGCGAACGGATTCCAGCATCCGTGCGGTCATGGACTGATATGCCGCAGGATTTTCACGCCTGAAAAATTCTTTGATTTCCAAGCCGTGTTTGTCTTTGACATAGACCTCAAAAGTCTGTTCCCACTTGGCATTGTCAATCACATCCGGCGTTGTTACCTGCCAGCCCCACATATTTTCCATAAATTCGGACATCTCCCGCGCACCGGCATATTTTTCCTTTTTCATGCCGTTGATCCATTCAGGATTGAGATAGCGGGTTCGCAGTTCACGACCGATAGTTGCTGCCAAAGGCTCTACATGTCCCTGTCCCAATGTCTGCTGCATGGAAACAAACACAGCCGGATTTTTGCCGGATTCTTTTCGGACTGCCATGCTGAGTCCGCCAAGATATTGAAACATATCATCATTATCCATTGTGCCGTAAAGATTGGATGAAATTGTATGAATCGTGGCATCCGTGGCTTTGAGATGCTGGCGATAAGTCTGTGTCAGGCTCTGCCCCCATATCTCGGAAGAATAACCAAAAGACTGCATTCTAATAAATCCCTGTTCTGCAACAATATCATCTTTCTCCCACAAGCCGCTTGCGCCTGCGAAATCATCCACTTTAGTGCCGTAAGCTCCCGGCGGTGCACTGAAAAGTCTTACCAACGACAGCTTTTTGGCATCTTCAGCAGAATACCCCTGCTTGCTCAGATTCTTTTCCAAGTCTTCGGAATGTTTTCGGATATAATTTTCAACATCGGTCATTGCCGCCGATTTTTTAACCGCTTTATCCAGCAGTAGCGCAACTGTCGGAAAGGTATCTCTGAACAATCCCGACATCTGAAGCAGAACATCAATGCGCGGGCGGTTCAATTCTGCTACCGGAATCGGCACAACATCTTTCACTTTGTCCCGATGATCCCAGACCGGCGTCATGCCCATCAGATACAAGGCAGTTGCCGTGTTAATGCCTTCATCCCGGATGGTCTCTACCGACCATAGAATCACGCCGACCTGCTCCGGGTATTTGCCCTCATGTTTTTTCCGATACGCGTCAATGAGTTCCTGCGCTGCGTTTCTTCCGTTTTTCCACGCTTCTTTGGAGGGCGTTTTTTCAGGATCAAAGGCATAGAAATTTTTTCCTGTGGGCAGACTTTCCGGGTTGCGGATCGGATCATTGCCACTTGCAGACGGAATATAGCCGCCGGACAATCCCCGAATCAGACTCGACATTTCCGATGGTCCGCAGGCGTGAAGCTGTTTGTGATAAAACTCCGCCGGTTTATCGCCTTTTTCGGCAATTGCCTTTGCGGTTTCTGTCAGTTCATTGTCCGGTGCGGAAACTCCGAACGTATGCAGACCATAGGGAATCATCTGGGTTTTCAGTTCCAGAAGATAGTGTTCGAGCTTTTCCAAATTATCTTCATTAACCTCTTGAATATCCAAATCGTTGTTCAGTCCGAGACGATTTGTCATTTCCCGGATACGCTCTAATTTTGCCGACCGAATTTTTTCCGAAGGTGAAGCATGATGTTCACTGATGAGTGATGCCAATTGCGAATAATCCGAGTATGTTCCGCCCTGTTTGAATGGAGGCGTGGCATGGTCAATGATTGCCGCTCTTCCGCGCCGTTTTGCCTGAATGCCTTCGCCAACATCATCCACAATATACGGATAAAGGCTCGGAATATCGCGGATCAGCACTTCGGGCGGACACAGCCATGTCATGCCTGCCTGTTTTCCGGGCAGCCATTCGTGAGTACCGTGCGTTCCCAGACTGATCATGGCATCAGGCTGAATGACGTTCTGCATCCAAAAATAAAACGCCGCATACTGATGATGCGGATACAGGACCGTGCTGTGATACAGCTTATCCGGGTCATGGCTCCAGCCCCGAACCGGCTGAGGCACCAGTGTCAGATTGCCGAGCCGGATGCAAGGAATCACAAAGCGTCCGTCTTTGACCATAATTTCGGATGCTTCGGGCTTGCCCCAGTCTTTTTCCACTTTTTCCTGAAAATCAGCAGGTGTTTCCGCGAGCCATTTTCGGTAATCTGATATTTCCACAAACGCGGCATTTCCTTCGGCAATCAGCGCATCCAATTCTCCGGGCGCCCATGAGCCGATATTGCGACCGGATTTCATCAGCAGATTCATAATGTTGTCTTCGCTGAAATCGCCTTCAATCGTATAGCCCAGTAGCTTCAGGTTTCGGATGATTTCTGCGATGCTTCGGAATACATTGAGATAACTCGCTCCGATATTCTGTTTGCCCGCGCCGTGATTGTAATAAACCAGCACGATTTTTTTATCCTTGTTGGCTTTCTGCTTCAGCGCGTGCCATTTTGCCACGCGGCGGGCAAGCATTTCGACATGAGGCTGTACCGGCACATAGATATATGTTTTGATGTCCGGGCGTTTCGTTATCACTCGTTCCTTGACGCCGATGACCGTAGGCTCGATAAGTCCCGAAATTTCAGGCGTGGAAAACTGCATGGTCATATCCGCCGGAGAAACTCCCTGCGGCGATGCCAGCCATTCTTCGCGGGTGTTGAAAAAAAGATACTGAGCATTCAGCACCGGAACATTCGCTTTTTGTAAAATCTCCGAAAGCCTGCCGGTCAGCGTGGATGAAAATTTGAAATCAAATCCGGTAATCGAGCCGAGTCTGCCGGACAATTCTTTGGAAAAAAGCAATTCTTCCAAATTCTTATCCCGGTCTTTCATTTCTCTGAGCCAGCACACGGTATTGATACCGTTGCGCTCGTACTCCCGAATCAGTGCATCCAAAGGCATTTTTTTGCCGTCCAGAGCAAAGGTCGGAAAAATAACCGATACATTCCACAGCTTATCCGGCTGAAACTTCCCGGATGCCCGATACCATTTCATGTAGTCATCAAGTCCTGAAAACAACTGCGGCGCATCAGGATGATACAGCGCATTATCCGGCGGTACTATCGGCAGCTTATGAGCAGTCGGAAGGTTCAAATCCCGATCTGCGATAAACCGGATCATATTGGCAAGGTTTTCTGCTGAGGTAAAACTGAAATAAGTTCGGATAGTTTTGTCCATCACAAATCCGGCATCCAGAAAATCCTGCGTATGGCTCGATCCTCTGACTGCATATAGTTTGGCTTTGGGATTGAGCATTGCTTTATTTTCAAGCAGCCAGTCCGCAGGCTGATTGTGCATGATGTCAACCACTGCCGCGTCCATGCGCCGGACAAATTCGATCATTTCTTTGCTGCCGGTATCCGCATCTGTGAAAATCCGAACGTCGGCTTTGGGCAAACCGTCCGATTCCAATGCCTGCATGCAGACATACGCATCCACATCTCCGATAAACAGACCGATGCTCGGCGTTTGTGCCGATGCCGATGCCGAAATCAGCAAAATCAGCAGGGCATACGCATAAGATTTTATGTTGGTTAAGAATGAAATTTGTCGTCCCATGCTTTCAAAACCTCTGAAATTCATCGGATTTTCATTCAAAATTCAAATTATCGGATTTTGAATGAAAAAATGAGCAATACCAAGAACTTACTCTCCGAATAACCTCACGGCAATAAATGCCGAGTGAAAATCGTCATTCCGCCATAAACCCCGAAATAAATTTCGGGGCTAGTAGCCGAAGCCTGCTTAAGCAAGCTTGAGCTTCTATCCGGACGATTTATCGTTCGGTACCGGATTAAAAACTGATTTCATACCCGAGCTTGAACATCCGTCCGACATCATAATACGCATACTGATTGCTGGCATTTGCTGACAGATCACCACTTACTTGCACCTCTTCATCAAAGAGATTATCAACAGAAAAAATAAGATAGCCTTTCCACAGCTTGTATTTGCCGTAAAAGTTCAGCACTGCCGTGCTGTCCAATTCCCGATCCCGCGATGTAAGCAACTGGCAGTTTATATCTATGGTCAGCGCGGTACCCAGATATTCGATACCGACACTGTTTTGAAATTTGGGTCCAGCCTGATATTCCACGCCTTTGGTGTCTTCGGCTTTCGGGTCTGCCCAATATCCGGCAGTGTAAAACGCAATAGGTTTAAACCATTCCTCCTGACAGGCAAAGGGACTGATTCTGCCGTCCCATTCGATACCTTTGCTGTCATAATCTCCGGCATTGAAATAGGTCTGCGGGTAGCCTTTGCTTTTGTCTATTTCGATTTTGTCTTCATAACTCATGTAAAATGCGGAAAATCGCAGACGAATGAAATCATTGTCATATTTCACGCCGGTTTCATATGTCCAGCCCTGTTCGGGTCCCAGATTGGGATTGCCGACCAGAAAACTGCTGCTGTAATACAGATTGTTGAAGGTCGGCGCACGGAATGCCTTGCCGGTATTGGCAAACAGATTCGTTTTGTCATTGATCTTGTAAGTCAGCCCGAAACTGGGAAGAAACTTATTGTAATCATCAGTTCCCGATTCCCCGTCAATGAACTGCTCCCGTGCGCCGACAGTCAGTTCCAGATCTTCCCAAAACATCTTTTTGACCTGGGTGAATACCGAATAATCGTTGCGATGATGTTCACCGTACTGGGTATTGTAATCCGCGCCGCGATATATCCAGTCCGCGCCGCCAGTGATCTGCCACCCTGCAAGATCGAGCTTGTAATCGCCTTCCGCGCCGTAATTATAATTTTTATTTTTACTTTCCGGATCCGTCGGCGTGGTATATAATTTTCGCCTCATTTCATCATAATTGCCGAAAATTTTGGCTTTGAGTGTCGGCGTTTCATATCTTAAATTGGCAAAATTCTTGGCATGTTCCTGCTCCGTGCCTTCATACGGCTTTTTATTGCTGTCATATCTTTTCTGAAAGCCGGTTTCATAAAAAGAGCCGAGATAATCCAGATGCAAATTTTCAAACAGGCTAGCGTTAAGATTCCATGAGTATTTGTCGGAAGGCTCCAGATCATAGCGATATTTCTGGGAAAAACTGCGTGAAATCTGCTCCTGCGCTCCGAGATGCTGATAATTGAAGCCGAGATTCACATTGGGAAGAATGGCTGAAACGCTGTGATTGTGATAAGATTCTGTACCAAATTCGGCTGAGGCTTTGAACGCTGTTTCTTTCCGAGTCTTTTTGGTGATAATGTTGATTACGCCGCTCATGGCATCAGCCCCGTAAAGCGTGGATGCCGCGCCTTTGAGAATTTCGATGCGCTCAATCTGATCCAGCGG
>CAZMDM010000483.1:0-3809 GCA_964564775.1 uncultured Desulfonema sp.
CGAATATGCTGCCTGCGGATAGGCCGATTGCCCATTTCATCATCCCGGATGAGCTTCTGATTTGCGACAATATCGGGCATACCCTGATGTGTGTGGCACTGGCATTCACGGACAAAGATTCCTCGCCGGAAGCGCCATACAGTTCAGCAAAAAAGCTTCTGGAGGACCTGAATTTCAAAATGCAGCAATGTCTGACGGAAATGCAGAAAGCGAAAACTTGCGGAGCTGAGAGCCTGCATCCGCTTCGCGAAGATGAGGTGTATCGGCAGATGGTGAACAAGACCAAAGAATACATCAAAGCCGGAGACATTATTCAGTCCGTGATTTCTCAGCCCTTTGTCTGCTCGCCCGCGCCGGATGTGTGGAGTCTGTATCGCGCACAAAGATTCATCAATCCGTCTCCGTATATGTTTTTTATGCAATTGGACAAACTGACGCTGGTCGGCTCTTCGCCGGAAAGCATGGTGAGATTGGAAAACCGCGTAGCATCTTTACGACCCATTGCCGGAACCCGTCCCAGAGGCAGAACCGAGCAGGAAGATCGGGCATTGGCAGATGAACTGCTTCAGGATGAAAAGGAAAAAGCCGAGCATCTGATGCTAGTAGATCTAGGCAGAAATGATCTGGGCAGAGTCGCGGAAATCGGAACGGTTCAGGTAACGGACCTGATGATTGTGGAGCGATATTCCCATGTCATGCACTTGGTCTCCAATATCTGCTGCGATCTCAAGCCTGAATATGACGCGTTCAGCCTGATCCGAGCCACATTTCCGGCAGGAACCCTGTCCGGTGCGCCCAAAGTCCGGGCAATGGAAATTATTGCGGAACTCGAAAAAGAACCCAGAGGCGTGTATGGCGGCGCGGTCGGCTATATTTCGTTTCACGGCAATATGGATTTGGCAATCACCATTCGCACTGCCTGTGTGCAGAACGGCAAACTGGTGGTCCGGGCAGGCGCGGGCATTGTTGCGGATTCGGACCCGGAAAAAGAACGCATCGAAACCGTGAACAAAGCAAAAGCCATTCAGAAGGCATTGCAACTGGTTCAGGGATAAGGAGGATACAGCCATGATCGTGATGATCGATAATTATGATTCGTTCACCTATAATTTGTTCCAATATCTCGAAGGCTTGGGAATGCCGACCCAAGTATTCCGAAATGATGAAATCAGCATATCCGAGATCGAAGCATTGAATCCCAAAGGTATTGTGATTTCACCGGGACCCGGACGCCCGGAAAACGCGGGCGTGTCGCTTCCCGCGATTTATCATTTTTCCGGCAAAATTCCGATTCTGGGGGTATGTCTGGGACATCAGGCAATCGGGCTGGCTTTCGGCGGCAAAGTCGTGTCTGCCAAACGGCTGATGCACGGAAAAACCTCGATGGTAACCGCGGACGGCAAAAATATCTATCAGGGAATTGATAAGCCATTCCAAGCCATGCGCTATCATTCGCTGGCAGTATCTGAAGAAAATCTTCCGGATTGTCTGTATGTTACTTCCAAATCCGAAGACGGGGAAATCATGGGCATCCGTCATAAAGAACATCTGACCGAAGGCATTCAGTTTCATCCCGAATCCGTGATGACACCGGTAGGAAAGCGGCTGCTCAGAAATTTTTCGGGGCTTTGTGCCCGACAGAAGGAATATTAAACCTCTTTCCAAAGTTCGTTTCTATACGATACCCCGAAATCCATTTCAGGACTGAAAGCGCAAGCCTGTTTAAGCAGACTTCGGCTACTATCCGGGCGATTTATCGCTCGGATGAAAAGTTTTGAAAGAGGTCTATACCCAAAATTCTCCCGAGTTTCTCCCACAGCACATCCATGCCCTGGCGGGTTTTTGCCGAAAATACCATCAGATTGTCACGGGAAACGGAAAGCGCCTTTGCCACTGCCTGACGCTGAGCGAACTGCTCATTTTTCGAGAGTTTATCGGCTTTTGACAACACCCATATTGCAGGAATATCAATATATGCCAGCCATCTACTCAGTTCGATTTCTTCGATGCCCGGAATCCGCCGAATATCCGAAATGATGACCATGCCGGTTAGGGTTTTGCGGGATGCCACATAATGCTCTATCATGGGTTTCCAGTGCTTTCGTTCATCGTGAGACACTTTGGCATAGCCGTATCCCGGCAGATCCACCAGATAAAAGGCTTTGTTAACCATAAAGAAATTAATCAGCCGGGTTTTGCCGGGAGTGGAACTGGTTTTTGCCAGATGCTTCTGATTGACCAATGCGTTGATCAGCGAGGATTTGCCCGCGTTGGAGCGCCCGGCAAAAGCAATTTCCGGGACACTCTCCTGCGGATATTGCGAAGGCTTGACCGCACTGGTGATAAATTCTGCGGATCGGACGATCATAACTGCTGTACAGGCGCTGAATATGGCGATGGCTGAATGGGTCCAGGTACGCCTATCGGTGCCGGAACTTCACGGCGGTCCATCAGTTTTACATTGACGCCCTTGCCGTTGGGTTTTTCACGACTTCCGGGATTGGGCTGAATTGCCACATCGAACATCACCGGGTCTCCTTCCCGTAAAAATTCAAAGTCCACATCATCCATCAGATCCATGCTGTGGAAATAATGATCTCCTCGCTCATTGCGGATAAATCCGTATTTATTCTCACTGCCGTCTTCAAGACGTCTGACCAGAAGTTTTTTGATTTCCCCGTAAGAAGTCGGGCTGTCCGGCTCGAGTGCATTGGCATATTCGGCAGCAGGCGGCTGAATAAATTCCCTCTGCTCGAATCGCTGAAGACGGTATTTTTCTTTACATTCCGGGCAATAATATTTTCTGCCTTTTCGAATAAATTCATCGGTATAGACAAATCTGCTGCCCACATGGAGCGGAGACTGGCATTCGAGTCTGCGTTTGCTGATTTTCAGCTCCAGTCTGTCCAGCAGATCACCCAGCCAGATAATATCGAAATCTTTGAGCCGTTTTGGGTCTTTGTAATCCGCATATTCTGAAGCACAGCTTTCTTTGATACCTGCAACTGCTACCCGTTTTCCGATTTTTCTGACATGCTGAAGCGTGGGAATAAAGTCTCTGTCGCCGATCACCGCGACACCAATATCGTAAGCGTTCGGAATTGCTGCATAATACAACATAGCGGTTGCCAAAGCAATATCTACGCATTTTTCCTGAGGATGAAAATCGTCATCCGGGTCCCGATCCGAGCGTTTCAGGCGTTTGCCTCGATAATTCACATGAAACACTTCGACTTCATAGTGGTATTCTTCTCTGAGAAGATCATAAAAATCTCTGCGGTTCTGCACAAGTTGTTCGTCTTCGATGTCGTAATTGATAGCGTTTGATCCGAACAGACAGGTTCTGACCACATCTACCGGCACATTTCCCAAGTTCTGTGAAATAATGTCGCCCAATACCTGAGGCAGCTTTCCGTAGTCCAGACGATAGTTGTCTCCGAAACGTTTCGACAAAATATGCTGGTTTGCATAAAGCCATGATCCGTCAATAAAAATCATTACTTTTACCATAAACTGTGTTGCCTTTCTGACATAAAATTATATCTGCCGGAGATAATTCTCCAGCCGGTTCAACCCTTCGGCAATATTTTCCAAAGAGTTGGCATACGAAAATCTCAGATACCCTTCTCCATTTTTTCCGAAATCGATTCCGGGAGTAACACCGACATGCGCTTTTTCCAGAATATCGAACGCAAGCCGGTAAGAATCCTGTGATACATGTTTGGCATTTGCAAATACATAAAATGCGCCCGTAGGCTCTACCGTAACTATCTCTTATACACCTCTGACGCTGCCGACGAACTACCCTG
>CAZMDM010000484.1:0-3942 GCA_964564775.1 uncultured Desulfonema sp.
ATCTTCCCGCTTTTTCAGCTTGTTCCGGTTCAAAGACAAATGACATTATCAGACAACTTTCTCAAAGTGTTTCAGTGGCAAAATCCTGCATGATTCTAGGATTATCCGAGGCAAAAGTTTCACTTTTATGAATCCATCTGATGCGTAAAATATCGGACAGCATTTTTACGGAATCGGTTATAATATTGACCTTTGAGCCTTGCTGATTTTCCCAGTTGACCGGAACTTCTGCAATCGAAAGGGAAAGTTTTTTGGCAAGATAAAGAATTTCGACATCAAATGCAAAGCCGTTGATTTTCTGCCTGAGAAATATATCTCTGAGACGTTCCCTCCTGAACAGTTTAAACCCGCACTGAGTATCTGCAAAACCGGAAATTGCAAAAATATTCACAAGCGCTGCGAATATTCTGCCGATTATCTTTCGGTGTATTGAGGTTACTACCTGAACATCATTATCCTGTTGCGAAATTCTGGAGCCGATAACCACATCTGCTCCTTTATCAGCTTTTGCAATCAGTTTCGGAATCTCATCCAAAGGAGTTGCTCCGTCAGCATCCATAAAAAGAACATATTTTCCGCTGGCATTCAGCATTCCCAGTCTTACCGTAGCGCCTTTTCCCAGATGACAATTGGTGATAAACCGAACTTCCGGAATCTGCTTGGCAAACAATCTTGACAGGTTCAAAGTTTCATCCGAGCTTCCGTCATCAGAAATAATGATTTCGTAACTTTCCAGATTTTTTTTGCACCATTCTATGGTTTCCAATACAGTTCTGGGCAGCCTTCTCTGTTCATTATATGCAGGAATAACAATAGAAAGATAAATACCCTGTTTTTGAGGAAGCAGTTGAACTTCCATATCAGATGATAAGCATTCCAGACGTTTCCGTGTATCGTCAAATACCCGCCTTCTCTCATCATCCTGTAAAACGTTCTGCCTCATTGCCTGTTTTTTATCTGATGGCTGGAAAATCGGAATTTTATAATAACCTTCCGTGAAATAGTAAATTCCGCCCAGAATCGTTGTCAATCCGAACTGAAGAAGATGCTGAATAATGACCATTGCAAGAGCAGGGTTTGCCGGTATTCCTGCGCCCACCAGAAAAACGGTCGTTGCTCCTTCAATCGCGCCGATACCGCCCACTGTAAACGGAAATAATGATGCAAAATTTGTAACAGACAGAAATAACATACATATTTTTAATGAAATCCCGTGAAAAACCGAATTGGCAATCATGTAGTATGCGATCAATTCGATTCCCCATATCATACAAGTAATAAAAGTGATGAATACAATATTGTAAAAACTTCCTATCTGCATCAAACCGTCCAGAAAAAAATTGGCTTTCTCTTTACCGAAGCTTGTCAGATGTCCCGGAAATATACTGTTGAGCCATTCCAGAAAAGCTCTGATTCTGCTATGAATGCGGGTTCCGATAATCAGTCCTGCTGTCAGGATGAAAAACAGCACCGATACCGTCATCAGGGCATGGAACAGAGTCCGGCTTACCGAAACAAAAACAAGTCCCAAGATTCCGATCACTGCCAATACCAGTCCGTCAATGATTCTTTCAATCGTGATTGATGCGAGTGCTGCTGTCCTACCGTATTCTTCTCCGGTTTTATCTGCGGCACAATGTGCGCGGAGAATTTCGCCCAAACGCGCGGGAAAAATATTGTTCCCCATGAATCCCACTAAAATCAGCTTGAAAGAATCCCGGTAATTCAGGGCTTTTTCCCAGACTATCCATCTGTATCCCCGTATCAGATAGGCAGTCAGTATCAATAAAAAAGCGATAAACAAACCGCCTGAATTGGCAGTCTGAATCATCATTAGCGTCTTTTCGGTATCAAAGTAGCGTACCGTAAAATAAAGCAATGATACCCCGATTCCCAGAGAAACAGCAAACTTTGCAAATGAATTTTTCAGCATGATTCCTCCCCCTATATGTTGCCGATCTGATTGAACCCTGTCTATAAAATATAATGCAGCCGATTTGAACGTCCGTGACATTTATCTGTTAAAAAAACGAGTCCTCTTTTTCAAAGCAACCATGCTATCTTGCAGAATTTCAAGACCCGAAGCTTTCTCTCCTTATCTCAGGTTGGCTTTTTCCGACCGAATAAGCAAAACAGATGCCAATACTTGACATACTACTATAGTAAGCTATTATAAAGTCATGTCCTACAATTTTTGCAGAATTTTACCGCAATTTTTGTAATGGATATCATTTTTTATTGTTTTAATGATCATTTTTTGATGCTTCAACATCATTTTTTGATGTTGAATGAAGAAAAAATAATATATATTATACTTATCCAAAACTGAATTGGGTGGAGGTTATATGGATTTATTTTAAGAAGGCATATTCGAATATATCTGATATTCAAACGGAAATGCAAAAAAATTATTCCTGAAACGCAGTTTCGCAAATCTTCGGAAAATATTTCTACCGATGTTTTTGATTCCTGTCCACGGATCATCGCTCGAAGACACGAGTCCGAGGGCATATTCGATGACATTGCGGCGCAGATTCAGATGTTTCGGCAGACTCACACAGGCTGAATGTCTGGAAATATAACTCCATTCCTCCAGAGTTTTGGGAGACTCGAAACCTTTTGCCAAGATGCTGTCAAAAAGATGATTTCCGGGATAAGGCGTCCAGAACCCTTGGGTGAAAAAGAATAGACCGGGAGACAATTTTTCTATTTTCTGCATCAGAGAAAGATTAGCAATGATTTCTTTATTTACGGAATCTTCTGTGATCACATCGGATTTCAGTGGCAATCCGATGATAAATGAAAATGTTGCTGCCATGTCAGCTCCGGCACATTTTACTGCCACATCGAAGATATCCTCAGCCGTGCAGCGTTTTCCAAGCATATCGAGAGATTCATTATCTCCGGATTCCGCACCGATATAAACTTCATCCAATCCTGCTCTTTTGAGGACTGCAAATTCATCTGCCGAGTATCGTGAAAGGTCATGAGCGGTACCGTCAACCGTTACCATCTTCATGTCCATGTTCTCTTTCAACAAAAGTTCGCACAATTCAAATACCCGATGTTTATTGACAAAAAAGTTATCATCCCGTATCGTAAGACTACCGATATTGTAATCACGCTGAAATCGTTTCATATCCTCAATCATCTGAGCCGGATCCAAGCCTGACCAACGCCGTTTATAAACAACCGGGGAGCTACAGAAAAGACAATTATTGGGACATCCCTGACTGGTGATATAATCCAAATTTCTTCTGCCTGTTTTCGGAGAGATACGAATATATTCCTCCAGATCAACAATATGATACGGAATCGGAGGAAATCTGTTGACTTTTGTGTATGGTCTTGACGGATTTTCTATGATTTCGCCATTGTTTTTCCAAGATAAGCCAAAAACCTCGGATAGTTTGCCGCTATCATTGATGCAGTGTACCATATCCCGAAATGTGAGTTCTCCCTGTCCTCTGACAACAAAATCAACACGATGATCTTTAAGACATTGCTTCGACGTTATGGAAGGGTGAAACCCTCCCCAGACAAATGGTATTTCAGGCGCTATTTCGATCACCATATCAGCAAAACACAGACAGTCGGAAATATTCGAGCCTGTCATACAGGTAAATCCGACACAGGCTGCATTTTTGCACTTTGCCAATAATTCTTCCAACTCGTTGCCACCGGGTATGCCGACCTGTATGTGTATATCGAAATCATCATATAAGTATCTAGATATAGAAAGTAAATTAAGCGGAAGCAGTTTGCTTTTATCATGTTTCGATTTGGCTGCAAATAACACTATAGGCGTTTTCATACGATAATCTCCTTTAGCGAGCTATCGGAAAATTCAAGGTTTTATTCCGATAATCGTCAGAAAAAAATGAGTTTGGCTTTATCTTTCCTATCAGAATAATATGCAATAACTATTCCAAAACTATATAT
>CAZMDM010000485.1:0-1706 GCA_964564775.1 uncultured Desulfonema sp.
CATCTGAAACGCCGAAAATTCAAAATTCGGGAAATATTCAGAAAACTTCGGGTGAAAACAGTTTCGGAATCCCGTCTGCGACAGTACGATCCGAATCTGGAATCATTTCTGAATATCAATACACCGCAAGAACTTATAAAATACAATAAATACTTGATTATTCTTATTTAAATTGTGAGAATAAAGACATTCATATCCGAAAATCATCCTGATATTCTTAGCTTGTTTCAGGATATTGAAATCGGAATATGCCGGTTTGGAATAGTTGCGAGTCTCCTCTTTAAAAAATATGCAGATTGAAAATCCCCCTGACATTTTCAGAAAAATGCTTTATATTTAAATTTCTATATATCTATTTTCCGACATCAAAGAGGATAATATACATGTTTTTCGATTTTCTGACTAAAATTTTCGGAAGCAAAAATGAGCGTGAAATCAAACGCTTGATGCCGATAGTGGAACAAATCAATGGGCTTGAGCCTCGTATTCAGGCGATGAGCGATGAAGAACTCAGACAACAGACGGTCCGTTTCAAAGAGAGATTTGAAAAAGGAGAAACTCTGGATGAGATTCTCCCCGAAGCCTTTGCAACCGTAAGAGAAGCCTCCGCGCGAACCCTGAATATGCGCCATTTTGATGTGCAGTTGATCGGCGGTATTGTGCTGCATCAGGGCAAAATTGCCGAAATGAAAACCGGCGAAGGAAAAACTCTGGTCTCTACCCTGCCCGCATATCTCAATGCGATCACCAGCAAAGGCGTTCACATCGTAACGGTCAATGATTATCTGGCACGCCGCGATACCGAATGGATGGGACAGATTTACCGATTTCTGGGCATGACGGTCGGCACCATTCTGCACGGGCTGACCGATGAAGAGCGTCAGGCTGCCTATCATTCGGATATTACCTACGGAACCAACAACGAATTCGGTTTTGATTATCTGCGGGATAACATGAAATACGATATCCGCGATCTGGTGCAGCGTGATCTTCATTATGCCATTGTGGATGAAGTGGACAGTATTCTGATTGACGAGGCAAGAACGCCGCTCATTATTTCGGGACAAGCGGAGAAATCAACCGATCTGTATTATCACGTCAATACGATTATTCCAAGCCTACGCCGGGATACGGACTACACGATTGATGAAAAAGCCCGTTCTGTTGTTCTGACCGAAGAGGGGGTTGCCAAAGCGGAAAAAGCTCTGAAAATCGAAAATCTCTATGATCCCAAGCATATCGAGCATCTGCATCACGTCAATCAAGCATTGAAGGCACACACGCTTTTCAAGCGAGATGTGGATTATATTGTCAAAGACGGCGAGGTCATTATTGTTGATGAGTTTACCGGACGTCTGATGCCGGGACGGCGATACAGCGAAGGATTGCATCAGGCTCTCGAAGCAAAAGAACATGTTACTATCGAAAATGAAAATCAGACTCTTGCAACCATCACATTTCAGAATTATTTCCGAATGTATGAAAAATTGGCCGGCATGACCGGTACTGCTGATACCGAAGCTGCTGAATTTAAAAAGATTTACAATCTGGATGTCGTGGTGATTCCGACCAACAAGCCCATGATCCGCAAAGATTATGCGGATGTGATTTACAAAACCAAGCGCGAAAAATATGAAGCGGTGCTGGATGAAATCGAAGAACTGCATAAAAAAGGGCAGCCTGTTCTGGTCGGGACGATTTCCATC
>CAZMDM010000486.1:0-5287 GCA_964564775.1 uncultured Desulfonema sp.
TCCGGGGATATCCCAATATTTATCCCGAAATCACGCGCGGCAGCTCCTTTCCACGGAAGATACCTGTTTCTTATGAAGCTCAGGCAGGTCTTCTGACTCTCGGTTCATCCGGCTTGCTGCGCCTTCCCATCTTGTGTATGACAGTGGCATCATGCAGCAGCCGTCCCCGATCACAGCGGCGGGCCCGTCCCCGATTCTCACGGGGTTCCCTATTAAGCAATAAACACCTGAACAAATTTTAAATATACTAAAACGTGCTTTTGGTGAAAGTCAAGGAAAAATTTTTCTATTACCTTACCACATTGATTTTTATAGAATCATTTGAACTTGATTCGGGCATCAGATGTTGAAAGTTAATTCTTGCACAGACTTCATTTCGTTGTTGTACACGGATTGCCATGATCCTGCGTAATTCTTCAATAGAAGCGATTCTCTGATACTGGTACTATCTGAAGCACTTTGCTTTCAATAGTGAGTATCTTTGATACTTACGGCTTCCACCAAAGCTCTTGCTCCGACAATGAGTTGTTTTTCCCACAACTCGGAAATCAGGCTGCGGTTTTCGGATAATACCGATGCGAGTTCACGGTTTGTCATGGCTGATTTTCTCCTTTGTAATAGACAATATGCCCGCCGACTTTTTTCAATCTGAATGCGGTACTGATTCTGCCTACCGATTCGCTCGATCCCAAAAAAATATATCCTCCGGGATTCAATGCCAGATAAAACTGGTCCACCAATCGCTTTCTTGAAATATCATCGAAATAAATCAGAACATTGCGACAGAATATGAAATCAAATCCCATTTTCTGCCGGATATGACTTTTATCCGACAGGTTGATATGCTCGAACTGAACCATGTTTCTGATCTGATCTTTCACCATGTAAAGCCCGCCGGACACTTTGAAATACTTGGAAAGATATTCGGGCGGCACATCTCTGACACTTCTGATTTCATAAACCCCCCGCTTTGCTTTCTCAAGCGCATTGGTATCAATATCTCCGGCAATAATTTTAATATCCCAAGCGGAAACATCATCAAGCATTTCGGAAGCAATAATTGCCAGCGTATATGGCTCTTCACCCGTAGAACATCCGGCTGACCATATCCGCAGGCTGCGCTTTCCGATTTTCTCTTTTTTTTCGGAAATTTCCGGCAGACACCTTTCCGCGAATACCTCCATCTGAGGAAAATCCCGAAAAAAATAGGTTTCATTGATGGTCAGCAGATCCGTCAACTGCTGAAACTCCTGATTGTCCCGATCCGAAAATCGCAGCAGCCGGAGATATTCGGAAAATCTTTCCATTCCGAGCGCGCTCATCCGTTTTTCAATGCGCTTGGATATGAAATAAAGCTTTTTTTCCTCGAATCGTATGCCGGTTTTCCGATAAATCAGATCAATCAGAATTTCGAGTTCGCCGGATGTGATATTTGACACTGTTGCTCCTAAATGGCTTTTGTTATTGTCTGAACCATAATTTTCAGAATGTTATGATTAACAGAATGAAAAAATCATGGCAATCTCAGAACCTCTCTGATTGCTTCCGTAATTTCCGACACAGATAAGGGTTTCCGTATCAGCTTCCGAATGCCCATTGCTTTCATCTTCTCTTCATTGATAATATCGCTGGTATAGCCGGTACACATAATTATTGGAATATCCGGGCGGATGCGAAAAATCTCTTGGGCAAGCCGGTCTCCGGTCATCTGAGGCATGGTCAGATCAGTGATAACAAGATCAAACGAATCTGGCTGTTCCCGAAAAACTTTCAAGGCTTCAATGCTACTGGTAACTCCGGTAACACAAAAGCCTATACCTGTCAGTCGTTTCCAAAATATGTTCACAATCTGCTGTTCATCATCTATCACAAGAACATGCTCATTTCCCTTCAGTTGCAAGCCTGATGTTTCAACCCGGTTATTCAACATGGCAGTATCCGTACACGGAAAAAAAATCGTGAATGTCGTTCCCTTTCCCGGCACGCTTTCAAAATCAATCTGTCCGCCATGATTCATAATAATCCCATAAACAATGGAAAGTCCCAGTCCTGTTCCTTTCCCCTGTTCTTTGGTGGTAAAATACGGTTCAAAAATGCGCTGCCGGATATTTTCTTCAATGCCTTTTCCGGTATCAGATATCGTCAGATGGATCATATCCTGATCGTCGATACGGATATTCGACATCCTGACTTCCAAAATTCCGCCGGTATTTTCCATTGCATGATAGGCATTGGTGAACAGATTGATAAATATCTGATAAATCTGGGTTGCATTACCGAGTATCGGCTTTGACTCTTTATCGATCTTGTAGCGTATTTCAATAGTTGACGGCAGAGATGCTCTGATAAATTTCAATGCTTCTTTCAGAATCGTGGAAACATAGACCGGCTCCAATGTCTGCTCAGATTTTCTGCCAAATGCCAGAATGCTCTGCACCAATTCTTTTGCCCGTTTCCCAGCAGTCAGAATTTCTTTCATATTTTTTTCCAGCATACTGCCTTTCGGAGCATCCTCCATGCTGATTTCGGCATATCCAAGCATCGGCTGAAGAATATTATTGAAATCATGGGCAATTCCTGCTGCCAAAACGCCGATGGCTTCCATTTTCTGAATCATCATCAACTGAGCTTCATGTTCTCTCAGGCTTTTTTCAGCCCGCCTTCTTTGCTGTCTCTCATGTATCGCTGTGATGGCAAAGGAGATATCTGTTGCAACCTCCCGGAGCAGATCAAGTTCTTCTGTAAGAAACGCTTCTTTTTCTTTGGAATGGATATTCAATGCTCCGACAGATCGGTCATTTACTTTGAGCGGCAGTGAGCAGAAAGCGTTGCAGCCCAGATAACAAGCTGGCTTTGCAGATAGTTCTGAAAATAAAAGACGATCTTCCGGTGTATCTTTATGCAATACCTGCGCTTCGGAGCTTTGTATTGCTCTGCGAATAATTTCCGGATATTCAGATAAACTGAGACCGATTCCGTGTCCGATACCCGCCATAGCTTTTACCCGAAGCTCCGAAGCGTTATCTTCCACATATCCGACCCAGACGCAATCATATCCGATATCATCCACCAATACCTGACAGGCTTTTGGCAGAAGTTCCTCTTCCGTTCTGATCTGTGTTATCAATTGATTGACATTTCGGATGCCCCGCAGCACTTTGTTTAAGTGAAGGATATCTTTTTCATACAATATCTGCTCGGTCATATCCCGAATCACGATAATCGCTCCATGGGATAACATCGGATATACTTTGACATACTGAAGCATGACAATTGCCGAGTCTTCTTTGACAATATTCAGTCCGATCAGATATTGATGAATCATCGGAGATAAGATAAATGATTTTTTGTTCCGAACACATTCCCGGATATAGTAGTCTTTTTTTCTTTCAATGATTTCAGGAAATTTTTCAAATAAATCCTCTCCCAGAATATCGCATTCTCTGATACTGCTGTGTTTTTCCATCCAGCGATTCCAAAGAGTAATCCGGTATTCCGTATCTATGGCAATGATTCCCAACGATAATCCGTTGGTCAGAATTTTTCCGATGTCTTCGTACATATTATTCATCACCATGATTCATGTTCGCTTGTAATACTTTCTGTAAAACAGGCAATAAAGAAGATAAATCATAACAGACAGTTTCCCACACAATATTAAGATCAATCCCGAAATATTCATGAATCATAACATTACGCATATCTGCCATTACCTGCCATGGAATTTCAGGAAATCGAGTTCTGACTTCATGAGGAATATGGCGTGCCGCCTCTCCGATAACCGCAAGACAGTAACTCACTGCTTTTATAGTTTTTGCATCAGAACAAAATTCATCATACGAAATACGGTCCGTATATTGATAGATTTCATATATCGAATCAATGATGTCTTCAATTCTCGATTTCCAATCTCTATGTGCCATATACCGCCTCCGGCGATATCCGATTTTTCATACTCGGTTTCAAGGCAGCAGGCGTTACCAGATCAACTTTTCTCCCCAACAGTTCTTCCAAACGATGCCGAAGTCTGATAAACGCCAGCAATCCTATTCTGTATGCCGGATCAAACTCTACCAGTATATCCACATCGCTTTCGGGCGTTTCCTCTCCTCTGACAACGGAACCGAATAAAGAAAGCGATTTCACACCGAAATTCTTCAATTCTTCACGGTATTGCCTTAAAATCCGAATGATCTGATTTTTATCTGTCTTCATCAGAAAGTCCTTATCTAATTGGAAAACCCGGTTCAGACTATTACAACGCCATCTTCCTCAACAGCCGCTCAATCACAATTTCATATCCTTCAAAACTGAGCAGTACGAACAAATATCCCCGAATATCGGTTTCATGAATTTTAAACTCGTTTTTAACAGCAATTGCTTTTTCAAGCTTTGAAAGCTCTCTGACCAGATTCTGAAAATACATTTCCGAAACTTCTATGGTAGCTTCGGGCAGATGATAGGTAATCTCGGTTTCGATCATGTTGCTGATTTCTGACATGCAGGAAACCATAATAATATTGCCGATTTCATTCAGCGTTGCAATGCCGCTTTCGGATAAAGATTTGATTTTCATGGTCTGTCCGCAGATGGCATTCAGCAAAGATAACGAACATTCTTTGGTATAACAGAGTATCGTCTTGCCCCTGATCGTTCCGTCGAAATCCTGTGCAATATACACACCGAGATCGCTCAACTCTTTTTGCAGATACGCATTGACTTCGGAGATGTTCATTACATGAATATCCGGCACTCTGAGCAGCACCCGTTTCTGAAGCAGTTGGGAAAGCGAGTTGGCTGCTTCTCCGATACCGATATTGATAACTTCTCTGAGTATATCCGTATGATTATTATGATTCATGTTTATTGCTCCGAAATCTGTTTTAAAATTTCCATCAGCTTTTCAGGGTTGACTGGTTTCGGAAAAAAAGCAATTGCTCCGGCAGCTTTGGCGTCATCCTGCCGGAATTTCTGCTTATCTGCGGAACAGACGATGATTTTGGCAGAAGAATCCTTTTCCCGGATTTTTTTCACCAGATCCATACCATCCATATCCGGCATGAGAAGATCAACCATGACCACATCCGGTTTTTCCGAATCGAATTTTTCAATGGATTGTGCGCCGCATGACGCCTCGATTACCTCATATCCGGCAGAAACAACAATCTGTTTATGAATGCTTCTCGTGAATGCCGCATCATCAACTATCAGTATTTTTTTCATAGTCTTACCTCAACAATCCGCTTTGTTATTCCAGCCAAAGCCCCGAAATAAATTTCAGGGCTAG
>CAZMDM010000487.1:0-2989 GCA_964564775.1 uncultured Desulfonema sp.
TGCACGTTTGCAGGGACATTGGGGCGAGCGGAGTTCTTATACGGAAGCGGTGGATAAATGGGTGGAAAAAACAGGCTTGAAGCCGGATAAAGCGCTTGCTCAGAAAGCACATCGGGCAATTGACCGTATTTTATCGAACCCCTCCGAACTGCTTGAGTTATGGGAGGAAGATGATGATGAATGCGAAACATGGAAGGCTTCTCTAAAGAATCTGAAATCAAGGATACATATCTGATTATATTTTGAATACAATGAAACTATCTGAAATTATTGAAACCTTGAATGCAAGCTTGATTGTCGGTGAAGATCATCTGGATAAAGAATTTTCCAGATGCGGCGCGGGCGATCTGATGAGCGACATTTTAGCCGGTCTTTCCGATGGCTCTGTGCTGCTGACCGGACTGACAACAGTTCAGGCTGTCCGAACTGCGGTGGTCTCGGGTATCCGCCTGATCGTATTCGTGCGCGGAAAAACACCTCCGCCGGAAGTGGTTCAGATGGCGAAGGAAGAAGGTATTCCCATCATATCCAGTCCTTATTCCATGTTTGTTTCCTGCGGCAGACTGCACGCCAAAGGAATGGTGGGGCTTTCGGGGGTGAGATAATATGATCGAATATCACAAAATTCAGACGGTTTATCTGAGAGACCCGGCAACGAATCACAAGACTTTGCTCGAAGGACAGTTTGCAAGACCCGAATTCGAATATCTCTATGAATTACGCAGTTGGATTTCAACTCCTTGAATCCATTAGATGTTCTAAAATTTAATACTAAATAAAATCAGTATATTAAATTTCAACTGCGTAACTCCTATCCTAATTAAAATAAATTTTCTCCGGGAGAGTTCCATGTCATCGTTGAAAAAAATTTTTCCTGTCAACAAAAAAGATTTCATCCATGCCGGAGAAGCTTCGATTCATATCAAAAATCTTCTCAAGTCTCTGAATACAGATGCAAAACTGATGCGCCGAATCGCAATATGCGGCTATGAAGGCGAAATGAATGTGGTCATGCACGGGGGAGAAGGCGCGCTGGCATTGGAAATGAATTCGGACAAGATCGTGCTGGATATTTCCGACAACGGTCCCGGCATTGAAAATATTGAGCTTGCCATGCAGGAAGGGTATTCCACTGCTTCTGAAAAATTCCGGGAACTGGGATTCGGCGCGGGCATGGGACTACCCAATATGAAAAAAAATTCGGATATTTTCGAAATCGAATCCGAAAAAGGAAACGGCACGCGGGTGCGAATGGTGTTTTACACGGACGGAGGAGGTCATGGAAAGTGACAGCAAGCGACATCTTTCTCCGTTTGTGTTTTTCGATGGAAGGCTTTGCAACAGTTGTTATAACAGCGTAAAAATCTGTCCGACCCGCGCCATCCGCATGAAAAATGGCAAACCTCTGATTCTCGAAGATCACTGCATCGGGTGCGGGGAATGTATCCGGGTTTGTCCTACGGGTGCAATGAGAGCGGTTACATCAGGCACGCCGACACTCGAAGAAGATCATATTTCTGTGGCGCTGGTATCGCCGGTGCTGTATTCCCAATTTCCCGGCGTAACCCCCCGCCAAATCCTTTATGCACTGAGACAGATGGGCTTTCAACATGCAGCGGATATGTCGTATTTTCTGGAAATGTTTCAATGCGCGGCAGATGAGTTTATCCGGCAGAATCGTGAACATCAGACGGTACCGTGGCCCCTGATTTCTCCGGTATGTCCGGTGGTGGTGCGCTTGATCGCGTTTCAGTTTCCGAGCCTTCTGCCCAATATTCTGCCGGTGATGAGACCTGTGGCACTGATGGCGCGGGAGGTGATTCGCCAGATGATCCGGCGCTATGGCGTGAAAAAAGAAGCAATTACAATGTACTATATCAATCCTTGTCCGACGAAAATGACGCCGGAAAAACTGACCTTTCACCACGAACAGCCCTGTATTGATAAGGTGCTGGGAATTAACGATGTGTATGCTGAGTTGGTCGGACGGCTTGAAAGACTCCGAAAAGACAATACTCCGGTCATGCCTTCCGATCCGTTTGAGTACGGCGTTAAAAGCGACAGCCTGATCTGGGGAATTTCCGGCGGGGAGATTATCGGCATGAGAACCGATAGAACCCTTGCCGTATCCGGGCTGAGAGATACCATACGCTATCTTGAAAAAATCGAGATGGGCTTGTTTCAGGATGTGGAATATATCGAGTTCAGAACCTGTCCCGAAGGATGTGTGGGCGGAACACTGACCGGCATCGGCAAATATCTGTCCAAAAATATCGTCCAGAAAACCATATTGAAGGTCGGGTATCACAAGCGGATCTGCGATGAAGAAACGCTGTGTCTGTATGAGGAAGGCGCGTTTCAGGCAAGATCGAGCCTTGCCAAGCTTGCCAAAAGACTCGGCGCGCGCAAAGAAACGATGACCATCAGGGAACTTGTGGCAATCGAACAGTTGCTGCAAAAAATTCGGGGAACGGATTGTGCTGCCTGCGGCGCGCCGAATTGCAGAACCTTTGCCGAGGATGTGGTGAGAGGAAAAGCTTCGGAATCGGATTGTATTTTATTGAAAATACGCGGAGAATGCGAGAGCGATCCGTGAAAGGGCAGCAGCAGCTCTCAAACCGAGCGATAAATCGCCCGGCTATAAGCTGAAGCACCCTGAAGGGCGCTATAATATAGCCTGCTTCAGCCTGTCTAACGCTGATAAGCCCTGAAATTATTAAAGCATAATATGTCAAGAAAAACTAAATTCGGAGTAGATAAAGAGCTTTCTCTTATGCTGCTATTGACCCTCCTGATAGCAGCAAACAGCATCCTTTTTTACGGATATAAAATTTTTGAAAATCCGCTGATTGATTATTTTACCGCGTGGAGCGTTCCCAAAGCATTGTCCGTAACAAAAGCTGCCGATATTTACACGCCTGAAGATCAGAAAGCTCTGGGAGATGTGATTCGTCAATTAGCCGAATCTCCGACAGCCTCTTTGCATCAA
>CAZMDM010000488.1:0-5259 GCA_964564775.1 uncultured Desulfonema sp.
GGAAATGGCGGAACTTATCAAATACTGATGGAAGGTTTATTTTTTTAAATATTCTCAGTAAAGTCAAGTAGACATATTATGAAACGCTGGATAATTCAGGATCGCTACGGGAATATGATATATCTCACTCAGGAACGATGGGAGCATATCACTGATCCGATAAACCATCCCGAAATGTCGGATTATGAAAATCATATTCAGAAGACAATCATATTCGGCACGCGTAAACAGGATTTTCTGAATCCTCAGAAATATCGTTATTCAATGGCTTTCGATGATCTGCCGGAAAGCAATACTCATATCGTCGTGATAGCACGGTTCAGCTTTGTTACAGACAGCAGCGGAAAGCTTTTATCGAACAACTATATTGTAACTGCATACCAGAAAGAGATAGAAAGAAAATGACTCTGCCGACTTTTCATTATGATGAAATCAGTGATACGCTATATGTGTCTTATTCGCCGGGGGAAAAAGCAACCGGTTTTGAATTGAATGACTATAGTCTATTGCGTATCAATAAAAAAGACAGCCGGGCTGTGGTGTTGACGGTTTTGGCTTATTCTTTTTTGGGTTCAAAAACCGCTTTGGGACTGCGTAGTTTTCCCCTTACAGGTCTGTCCGAACTATCTGACGAACTGAGAGAGATTGTAACTTCTATATTGCTGAAACCGCCGATCAGTAATATTCTTTTGTTGTCGGCTTATACCCCTACGATGACTGAGATTATACCGATTACCTTGTTACAGCCGATACCGGAATTTATGGGAGCCGCGTAATTATGAAACAGACCATTATTATCCTCATACTGATAACAACCCTGCCTTTTCCCGCAGCAGCCTCCCCGATCCCCGCAACAGACTTTCGGGGCAAAACCCTGTCATTTTCCCAGCCGCCGGAGCGCATTGTCTGTCTGATCGAAAGTGCGCTGAGCTGAATTTACATGCTCGGCACGCAGGATAAAATTGCGGGAATTTCCACAAATATCTATAACGAATCGGTTTTTTCGGATTATTCTGCAATGGACGAGCGCATCCGGCAGAAAAAAATTCCCGCACCCGGCAACTGGGATTTTGTCAATATCGAAAGCGTGGTCGCGTTGCAGCCTGATCTGGTAATTCTCTGGTCCCATCAGGAAGAATCCATCCGGTCTTTGGAGGAAAAAGGCATTCCGGTTTTTGGCGTGTTTATCAGGAATTTTGAGGATGTGTATCGGGAGATTCTTGCACTCGGAACACTGACCGGCAAAGAAGCTCGTGCGGAGGAACTGATCCGTTATACCAAAGAGGAATTGAGCCGGTTTTCGGAAAGAACTGTCAAGATTGCCGCGGAAAATCGCCCGAAAATTTATTTCATGTGGGCGCAGGGAGAGTTGGAAACCTCCGGTAAAAACAGCACGGTTCACGAGATGATCGGGCTTGCACGCGGGATCAATGTCTGCGGACATATTGAGCATGAACATCTTGTGGTGAATATCGAAAATATTCTGACATGGAATCCGGATCTTATCATCTTATGGCATAATACGGCAAAAGACCCGAAGGATGTGATTCAGAATCCGATGTGGCAGTCTGTCGGTGCGGTCAGAACCGGCAGGGTTCACGAATTTCCGAATGGGTTTCTCTGCGATTTATGGACACTCAAGTTTCAGTATGCCGTAAAAATGATCGCGAAATGGTCATATCCGAAACTTTTCGAAGATATTGATCTTGAAAAAGAAAAGAGCGCTATGCTCGGATTTTTATACGGAAAATCGCCCAAACAATGAAGCGATACATCTTATATCTGCTGCCCCTACTCGTATTGCCCTTGTCGCTGTTTATCGGACCATCGGGCGCGGCAGACAGCCGTCAGATTCTGCTCTGGCTTGCCAAAACCCTGTGGCAGTATCAGACCGATATTCAGATCAATGATACGCTGATCCGGGCAATTGTCTGGGATGTGCGGATTCCCAGAATTTTATTGGCATTTCTGGTCGGCGGCGCTCTGTCGGCATCCGGCAACGCGCTTCAGTCCATGTTCCGCAATCCGCTGGTATGCCCGTATATTCTGGGATTATCTTCCGGTGCGGCATTCGGCGCGGCGCTGGCACTCAGCACATCGAAAATTCCGCTGCAACTGTCCGCGTTTGTTTTCGGCATTCTTGCTGTCGGCACCAGCTTTTTTCTGGCACGCACGAAAAAAAGCGTTTCTGTGGTAACCATGGTGCTTTCCGGCATCATTGTTTCGGGAATTTTTACCGCGCTGTTAACCATCGTGCAGTTTCTCACAGACCCGTTCAGGCTTCAGACCATTGTGCATTGGACAATGGGCAATCTTCATCATGCAAGCTGGGAAAAACTGCGGTCATCCGCATTGCCCATTATCGCGGGAATGATCGGCATGTTTCTTCTGCGATGGCGCATGAATGTCTTATCTTTGGGGGATGATGAAACCCGTGCAGTGGGCTTGAATCCCGAAATCGAAAAGATTCTGATCCTGATTCCCGCGACACTGGCAGGTTCTGCGTCGGTCGCGGCTGCGGGTGTGATCGGACTGGTCGGCTTGGTGATTCCGCATACGATCCGCATGATGATCGGACCCGATAACACGCATTCCCTGCCGATCTGCTTCACTTTCGGCGGGTCATTTCTGCTGATCGTGGATAATTTTTCACGCACGATTGCCTCATTCGAAATTCCCATCGGCATATTCACCACGCTGATCGGCGGACCCTTTTTTATTTTTCTTCTCAAACGGTTGAAAGTGGGATGGGATATCTGATATGGCGATCCATGTGGAAAATCTCTGCTTCGGTTATGGGGATCGCCCCATTCTGAAAAATATCACTCTCAATATTTCGCAGGGGAAATTTACCGTAATTCTGGGAAGAAACGGTTCCGGCAAATCCACGCTCCTGAGACTGCTTGCCGGGTTGTCAGAACCGGATAGCGGAAAAATTACGGTTCTGGGCAGTGATATTCGGAAACTTTCGCTTCGGGAGCGTGCGAAACGGATCGGTTTTCTGCCGCAGCAGCATCGTCCGATTTTTCCGTTTTCTGTGGAAGATATGGTACTGACAGGTCGTGCAAGCTATATATCGCTGATGCCCAAAAAGGATGATAAAGACAAATCGTCAGAAGCGTTGGGACGGGTCGGAATCACTCATCTGAAAGACCGGGCATTTACGGAGTTGTCCGGCGGCGAGCAGCAGTTGGTGATGATCGCAAGAGTTCTGGCTCAGAATCCCAAAATCATTTTACTGGATGAACCGACATCGCATCTGGATCTGTGCTATCAGACCCGGCTGCTCGCTCTGGTCAGAGAACTGGTGAATCAGGGCTTGACCATCACAGCGGTTCTGCATGATCCGAATACAGCTTTTCTGTACGGGGATGAGTTCATCTTTCTCAAAAACGGAGCGATTCAGATGCCTGAAGATTCAAAAAAGCCCTGGGATATGATGTTTTTAAGGCATATCTACGATACGGACTTTGAATCTGTGAGTTACGGAGATAAAAATCTGATTGTTCCGCGGACGATCATCCATTCCGTTGTCAGACCGCTTTCCGCTCTGACACATTCTGCTTCTCCATATCGAAACTAAGTTCCTTTCAGAGCGGGAACACAATCTCCGCCTTTGTCTCTTATCCGGGATACGATTTCTTTCCGAGCGCCTATCTATCGAATATATTCTCGAAAGTATCATGGGAAGGAATGATCTTTTTCATGCGATTGTCCTGAACTAGTATCATTATTGAAACACTCTTATGAAACATGTTGCATAAATCAAACAATTCGTCTATGATCCGGGCATGAAAATCGAAACAGACGAGCGATTCCTGCCGCTGATTTTTCATTCCATTCCCCATGGCATCTTTACCATTGACGCGCAAAGCCGGATCACCTCGTTCAACCGGGCTGCCGAACAGATCACCGGCTATTTAGCGAAAGAAGCTGTAGGCAAACGCTGCTATGAGGTGTTCAAAACTGATTTATGTCAGCAGGAATGTCCCCTGAAACGAAGCCTTCGGACACAGGAAACCACCGAAGATCGGGAAGTTACGATTCTGACCAAAACCGGCGAAGAGCGGCTGATCTCGATATACACCACCGCGCTTACCGATGAAACCGGTCATGTGATCGGCGGTGTGGAGATGTTCAGAGATTTGTCTCAGGTTGCGGAACTACGGAAAAAACTCAGCAAATCCTATAAGTTCGGAGATATTGTCAGCAAAAATCCGGAAATGCAGCGCATTATGGAGCGTCTGCCCTTGTTTGCCGCAAGTACCAGCACAGTGCTGATCGAAGGCGCGAGCGGAACCGGCAAAGAACTGATTGCCCGTGCGCTTCACAATCTGGGACCTCGCAAAAACAAGCCGTTTGTTACGGTCAATTGTGCGGCTCTGCCGGATAATCTTCTGGAATCCGAGCTTTTCGGGTATGTGAAAGGCGCATTTACTGACGCGAAAAAAGACAAGCCCGGAAGATTTCAACTGGCTCAGGGCGGGAGTATTTTGCTGGATGAAATCGGTGAAATTTCAACAGGATTGCAGGTCAAGCTGCTGCGAGTGCTTCAGGAAAAAGAGTTCGAACCTCTGGGCGCAGTCCGATCTGTCAGAGTCAATGCCCGGGTCATTGCCGCAACCAACCGAAATCTTGAAGAAGAAGTTAAAAATGGCAGATTCAGGGAAGACCTGTTTTACCGCCTGAATGTGATCCGAATTGCGCTTCCCCCGCTTTCGGAACGCCGGGAAGATATTCCGCTTCTGATTGATAATTTCATCAAACAATTCAACTATCTGCAAGGACGAGACATCCGGCGGATCAGCGAGCGGGCATTGGCAGCATTGATGAATGCGAAAATGAACGGTAATATCCGTGAGTTGGAAAATGCCATCGAACACGCGTTTGTGATCTGTCAGGGCAATACAATTGATCTGCCTCATCTGCCGCCTCAGTATGCAGCACCGGCTGCTTCTCTGACAGATTCTTATGAAATCAATCCCTTTGATGCTGCCGAAGCTGAAATCATCCGCCGAACCCTTGAGGCAAACAGGGGTAACCGATCCCAAGCTGCAAAATCCCTCGGAATTTCCCGCAACACCTTGTGGCGCAAGATGAAACGCTTCGGAATTGAAGCATAAAAAAATTCGGAATTATTTCACCTCTTCGATAAATTTCAGGACGTCCTGAGGAGTGCCAGCTTTTACGGCTGCTTCGATCAGCGTTCTGAGTTTTCCGATATCCTTGATATTTTTAACTTTTTCCTGAAGCATAGAC
>CAZMDM010000489.1:0-3659 GCA_964564775.1 uncultured Desulfonema sp.
GCCTTTATCTCTCTGATTTGCTTAAATTTTAAGTCATTTGTGATAAGAGCGTCTGCTCCTGCCTCAATAGACGCAGCAATTTGTAAAGCATCCATTGTTTTCAAAGACGAATATTTTCCTCTCAGGTTTCCGGCTCGTTCTGCTATATTCGCAGAAATTTCTATCAGATGAATATTTTTTCCATTCTTGAGACAATGGTTCGGACACTTTTTTGTAACATACTTGAGACAATGGTTCGGACACTTTTTTGTAACATATTGTTTATACATGATTTTCACGTTTTGTACTTTACATTACCGGATTATGTATTTTCAATAGGTTATCTGGCATAATCGGCTTGTTTTTGAAAAACTGTCCGAAGTATTGTTGAGAAACTCTGCAAATTTTCTTGCCAATTTGTTATTTCCGATTTCAATCGGTTTAGGTAAAACTTCAACAAGCGTTATCACGGATGAAAAGACAGATAATTTTCCGTTCTGACAGAAATCGAATATTTCTTTAGCCAAAGCCCCGAACACAGGATGCGCTTCAATGTGGTAAATAATCGGCGCAGTATCTAAAAACACAGTATCAAGCTGCGTCAGTTCATCAGCAAGCGTCATCGTTCTTCTCTCAATCGGTTCACATAATCCTGTGCGTCCTCTCCGTTCCACAATCCCGAACCAAGCCCGTAAAGTTCTTTCCAATCAAGCTGTTTTCTGACAGGACTGCTCTTTTTTCTGATCTGGCGGACAAGCGATTCCATCAGCTTCAAAAGTTCCTGCAATGTGAGCTTTTCAGTCTCCCGTTCAATTGCTGTTAATGCGGATTCTATCATATTAAATCCCTTTCCTTTCATTTTGAATCAGGATTGACGGATTAACAAAATTATATTTGCTAAGTCTCTAAATTCTTTTTATCTTCAATCTGTTGTTCTGAAGCTGAAACATCATTCATCGTTTTGGATTTTGATTTTTTCTGTCCCCATACCAGCCCAAAGCAATCAAAAGTAAAAAGGCTATAACTCCGCCTATGAATCCGCCTATTTTTACACCTATTCCAATAATTACAGCTAATATACCGATAGAAAAAAGAAAAATAAATAAGCCGAAAATAATTTCTATCAATGATTTTAATAAGCCTCCTGCTATATTAAATATCTTAAAAAATGCTTTGAAGAATAATCCAAGTATTTGTATTATAAAAGTAAGAATAAGTAATATAACGATTACCCCTATCGTCCAAGTAACTCCTGTTAATATAAATTCCGTAACTGGCGGCATCTTTTTTTGAAATCCATAGGTTATCGCTAATACTATGAATACGATAGAAGATAGGGCAGCAAAACCTTTTGCCGCATCTTTACCTGATGGCTTTTTATCTTAAGATTGTTCTTGAATGTCTTCAGATGTTGATTCAATAATTTCAGCTTTTGAATTATCTTGCCCATCCAATTGAGATTGATCTTGATTATCCTCTGTTTTCTGATCAACACTTTTGAGCCGCTGATCAACCTCCATCTGTAATAATACGCCAGCCTCTACCATCTTTTTAAACAAGCTTTGAAGCTGAGAATACGAAACTTGATATTTTTGCATCAAAGCATCATCGTCAAATCCTGCTTTCATATCAGCAAGAATTTCTTTTGCTTTTATAGTTTTATTTGACATAGAGACTCCTCGTTTTTAACAGAACTCAACCATCATGGGAATCCGTTAATTCTGAAAATCATGGTTTATACACATTAAGGCAAAATCACAAAATACTTTTTATTTCCAATGCGATAGATACCGAAATCCTTTTTATCAAGAGTCGCGATATGACTTATTTTCAAATCATTGGCAAGAACCACCAACGAAGCATCTGCAAAATCCATTGGAATATCTTTATATTTCAACATCAATCGCCTTGCTTTTTCCAGATTTTCAACAGATAATGGTATAAGCATTACAGTACCTGTCAGAACAAAATCTATGGCTTTTGCCTGAGCTTCATAAGAAAAATTCAGAAGATACAATACTTCTGTCAGCACAGCCTCTGTTGAAAACATCTTGCCCCTGAATTGTTCCAGCCATTCTGAGCATTCCTTGTGCTTTTTTTCGCTCCTGTCAATCAGTGCAACCCAGGGACCAGTATCCATGAGAATATCCGTCATGAATTCTTTCCGATCTTTCTTCTCAGATATTTTCTGTGATTCTGACCAAGATCACCGATCCCGCTTTCGGCTGTTCCGATAAGATGCCTCACTTTATGGTAAGGAGTCTCTTCGAAATCCGTTGTAACGACTTGTGCAATCTCTGATTTCTCTTTCATAGTCAGTTTTTTTGAAAAGCTGCCGTACTTGCTCAATAAAAACTCAACAAAATCCAAAACTTCCTGTTTTGCACTTTCGGGAAGCATTGATATTTTGGTTTGAATATCGATATCGTACATAAAATTACTCCTTTCATGGCTGGTAATCCCTTAATCCTGAGAATCATGGTTCAGACAAACATCTCAATAGATTTCTAACTTTTTCAGATCAATAACCACGCCTGCCTGAAGCAGAAAATCCAATCCGAGAATGCCGTCAAGTTCGATTCCGTAATCCATTGAACCCACTTCGATTTCGAAATTATCTGTTTCCAATTTTCCTACCGAAAGCCTGTCAATCGTTTTCATAAAAACAAACTCCGTACCGCCGACTCCCCGAATCCGGCGCACTTTATCATAAGGCTCTATCTTCAAATCTATTTCCAAAAGCCTATCTGCCGAAAATATGCTTCCGGCAGAGCTGTATCAAGTAAAATATTATTCAGTAGAATCTGTCTGTTACGAAAGTGCAGCAAAACAGAAACATATCCTAATCCCCGATTCAGATGTATTTTCATTGAATACTCCGAATCCCCAGCCATCTGCGTTCAGATATATCCAATTCTTTCCGGTCGGTATGAAAAACATAAAGCTCGCGCTGCGGAGATTCTTTATGAAATTTCGAATAACATTTCATAGCTTCGGCTGAATCGGAAAATACATCTATTACCGCAATATACTCTAAAATCCGTTTGCCTGAATCGCTGTGAGCTTTGACTGCTTCTATTAACAGCCATTTCTGAGGATACTGATTACGGACTTGTTCCCATTCCGTCGTCTGTATCCGGTCTGTTTCTCCTTTGAGCATTTCTTTTGTAATCATTTTTCTTTTCCTTTCAATATTATATGTTAATCCCTTTCACGCAAACATCTTCACCTGCGATTGCATTGCCCGTATTCGTTCTTCCGCAATTTTCAGATATTCCTCACTGATTTCATAGCCGACATATCTGCGATCCAAATTTAACGCGGCAACACCCGTAGAACCACTGCCCATAAACGGATCAAGAACCACATCGCCTCTGAATGAGTAAAGTTGTATCAGGCGATACGGAAGCTCTGCCGGAAATGGCGCGGGGTGCATGACTTTTTTGGCGGATTCGGGATTCATGGTCCACACCGACTTTGTCCATTCCATAAACTGCGCTTTGCTAATCGTATTTTCCTTATTTTTCGAATCTCTCTTAAACCAATACTTCGGACAGTTTTTGAAAAACAAGCCTGTTATGCAAGATAACCTATTGAAAATACATGATCCGGCGATTTAAAATGCAAAACACAAAAATAGCATATAAACAATATGTTATGAAAAAGTGTCCGAACCATTG
>CAZMDM010000490.1:0-4494 GCA_964564775.1 uncultured Desulfonema sp.
GATATTTCCGAGCAACAGAGGCTTTTCCGATGCGATACGGTTCCACGCCGCTTAAATGCGTCATGGATTCCGGCGCAATCAGATGAATGCCGCCGCTTAAGTTGCGATACAATTCCTCGTCTCCGGGAATTTTGAAACCCAACTGCCGGGTACTGGCTTTGGTAAAAAAGCTCTTTTCCATCACCGGCGTGGGATTGAGGCGCGGAATCGGAATCAGCCCTCGTTCCAAAATCTTTTCGTACAGAATTTCGCTCAGTCGCAGCGCAGGCTGATCGTAGCGGATAATCACTGTGTCATTTTTTTTAAACTTCTTTTTCCGGGCAGTGGTCAAGCCCCACAAGAGGACTTCCGCATAGTTATTCAGTTGTTTTTCCGTGAACATACTCACTCCAGCGTCATCAGCGATTTCCAGCGATCATATTCGGTAACAGTCGGCAATTTTTTGGATTCGAGAAGCCCGATAATGCTTGCTTCATTGAATCTCAGATACGGATTGAAATTAAGCTCCTGTGCCAGTGTCGAAAATACATGATACGGATTGTATGCCTTCAGAAATGCGGCAATTTCAGGATTATCCGGCTCCAGAAATTTGGCAAACTCCATCGAGGCTCTGACATAATCATGTCCCGCATAAACCACTGTATCATCAGGACAATTCATCAGAAGCTTGATCGAGGTATAAAAGCTTTTCACATCGCCGGAAAAACAGTTGCCGATGGTTCCGTTGAACAGGGTATCGCCGGTAATCAGGTGTTTTCCCGTATAAAAACACACCGAATCTTCCGTATGTCCGGGCGTATGAAAGACTTTGATATGTTCTGCCTCAAGCTGTATGGCATATCGCTCCCGGATAAACTGATTGGGCAGAAACATCGCGCCGGTACGTTTCACGATTTCCCTATTTCCCGGCGTATGGTCATAATGAGAATGCGTATTTGCAATATATTCAAGCGTAAGATGGTGTTCTTTCAGGTAGGACAGAATGCTGTCCACCGCTCCCGGATCAATGGCAATCGCAACACGGTTGCCGTGAATCAGGTAGCTGAAATTATCTGCCGAATATCGGAACTGCCGAACCTTCATGGTTTAATCATCTCTTCTTTCAAATCTTTGTTTTCCGCAAAATACATAAATTCCTCCGTCTCTGGACAAGCACGCGGCGCTCATGTTCAACTCCGCAGCAAGCCCTACTGCCAGCGCGGTCGGACGGGAGACCGCCAGCAGGATCGGAATGCGCGCCCTTGCGGCTTTCTGAACCAGTTCATAGCTGATTCTGGAAGACATCACAATGGCACTTGCCTCATGCAGCCGATGCTCTAAAAACAGCTTTCCGATGGCTTTATCCAGCGCATTATGACGCCCCACATCTTCGGCAAGCGATAGCAACCTGCCGTCAATACTGCACAATGCAGCCGCATGAGTGGCACGGGTGATTCTCCGAAGAGGCTGCTGCCCGGAAAGCGCGTCAATCATCCCGATTGCCTGAGAAAGCGTGATCCGGGTATCAGCCTCTATGGGCTGAAGTATCTGATATAATTCTTTCACCATTTCTTTGCCGCAAAGCCCGCAACTGGTCTGGCTGACATAATTGCGCCGCTCCGCAAGTTCGGGCATTCTGTCGCGGCGGGAAGGTGTCAGCGTTACCGTTACCACATTGCTATCCGAACCATCACAAAACGCAATAGAAGCAATATCTTCCGGCGTATCGGCAATGCCTTCGGTCAGGCAGAATCCGGCAACATGCGCGATTTCGTCTCCCGGGGTTCTCATCACCACCGAATACGGCTTGCCCTGAATCCTGATCGAAAGCGGCTCTTCGGCGATCAACGGCAGATCAATGTTTTCCTGCGCTGTTTCCGTATAATGAATCGCAGAATGCAGGACATATCTGAGGTCATCCATTTATGCTGTCTCCGATGTTCAATCAAGGGCATTGAGAGTAGCATATTTGCGCTTGGGATTGCAATATGTAAAACAGGTTCGAATGGATTGTTGATGGTTGTTTCGAGAGAGATGGAGTGAGAATTTGATAAAATATCAAAGGATTTTGTCTTGCCCTTTTTCTGATTATTTGACTCACATTACGCAGTAACTCATCTCACGTAGTAATTTTGCCTGTCTATTACAGACGGCTTGAAATGCTTATCTGCCGTCAGAGCGGAAAAAAGCATTTGTAGCACTATCCTCCGCGCTGCGGAAATCAGAGCCTTTGCAAATTACTGCGTATGAGAGCATAAGTTTTACTGCTTCCATCAGATCATCACACACAGCATCCGGCAGAATGCCTCTTTTTGCCAATATTTCTTCCTGATCATTTTTATATCCCGTTTTTACCAGAATAGCTTGTCCGCATCCCGCGTTTCTGGCACATTCGATATCGGTCGCGCTGTCTCCGATCATCACAGACTCTGCAAGATCGATGTTATATTTCCGAGCCGCCCGAAGGATCAATCCGGGCTTGGGTTTGCGGCAGTCGCAATGCTCATCAGGATGATGCGGGCAGAAAAATATATCCTGAATATTACCGCCATGATGGCTTATGATCTCACACATCATTCGGTGAATCGCGTGAAGTTCTTCTATGGAAATCATGTTGCGGGCTACTGCGGACTGATTGGTAATTACGATGACGCGATGACTATTTTGAGAGAGTAGCCTGATGGCATCAAGGCTTTCGGGTAAAAACTCGAATTCTGATCTGCTTTTGATATATTCGGAAGAATCTCGGTTAATTACACCGTCCCGATCCAGAAAAACGGTTTTCATGTTCACTCTGCTATGGCAAACGCATCATTAAAGCCGCGCTCTTTTAACGCAAGTTCATATTGCTGTACCTGATCAATTGTGGTATATCTGCCGACCAGCACGCGATAGAAAGTCTGATTGTCTCGGCGAAGCGGGACCACCTGAGCATGTCCGTAGGTTTGCTTCAGATTCTGACTTAAATTCCGGGCATTATTGATATCGCTGAATGCTCCGACCTGTACAGTGAAATGTCCGTTAAAATAATCGGATGGCTCATAATTATTACCGGATGGCATTCCCAAAGCAATCACTTCCACCTTTGCAGTTCCGGGGCTGACCACTCCCAACTGATTCGCGGCAGCATACGATAAATCAATGATTCTTCCGCCGACAAAAGGACCGCGATCATTGATCCGCATATCAAGAATGCGGTTATTGGAAAGATTTCTGACTCTCACATAAGTTCCCAAGGGCAGAAGCTTATGCGCGGCCGATATGGTGTGCATATCATAAGTTTCGCCGCTGGAGGTTCTCTTGCCGTGAAACGGGTCCCCGTACCAAGAAGCAATCCCCACTTCCCGATATCCGTGAGCCTGAGACATGGGAAAATACCACTGATCTCCGACACGATAGGGCTTGAGAACGCGCTGCTGAGGTGGTATTGCTGCTGATACTGCCGGCGGTGCCTGCTGCGGTGGCGGCACTGATGACGGACTCGGTATCCCTATCTGCGGCGGATATACAGCATGGGAATACTCGAAAATAGTACAGCCCTGACAGCAAATCAGAAGTAACAATATCCCTGCAAATATATGAGAATAAAAAATTTTCATCATGCCTGCAAAACGAAAAAGCTGCTCCCCGATTAAGCGGAGAACAGCTTTTTGAAATTAATTGTTCAGACAAGCTGATGCTTCACCGCTTATCAGTGTGCGCCTGCAAACAATTTGGCAATAGCCGCAGCCTGAGGATGGGCATAAATCAGGATCAGAGCGATAACCAGAGCATAAATACACAGAGATTCGATCATCGCGAGACCGATCAGCATAGTAACGGTAACTTTGCCGGAAGATTCCGGGTTGCGGGCAATACCTTCTACCGCAGCCTTGAGACCCATACCCTGAGCAATGCCGCATCCGAATGCTGCCACTGCGATTCCGAAACCTGCTGCTGTTACGCAAGCGATGAAGAACTGTAATGCCTGTGCTTCCATACCTCTAAAAACCTCCTTGAAAAATTTGAATTATAATATTACCTCAGCTTCTTCCTTATCCCATGTAAAGCCAAGAATTACTGCCTCAACAACCGTAAGTAATCATCATGGTTGCCAATCCAATACCAGATGATCGTATTATCTTCCAAAATACCGACTGCCCGATAATCATCGCCTATGCGAACAGAATAAACCGGCTCTTCCTCATCAACTTTCTTAAAATGCAGACTCGGATAAGCCGGGTTTGCTTTCCATATCTGATAAACTTTTCGGGAACGTATTTGTATATCATCGGAAAGTTGCTCATAAAGCTTCCAGAATTTCCGAGTCGCTTTTGATTTCATGCTGGTGCGAGTTTTCCATCTTCGGTAACAGCTATATCTGTCGTTTTTCCCGCACGATATTCTTCAAGAGCTTCATAAGCCATCTTCCGCATAATCTTTTTTGATTTCGGTTTGGCTAATAATTTATCCCACTTTTCTTCTGATTCAATGCTTTTTTTATGAGTTTCACCTTTTTCAGCATATTGAAATTCA
>CAZMDM010000491.1:0-2195 GCA_964564775.1 uncultured Desulfonema sp.
GAACTGCGGTTCCGCATCCGCAGAAGGGGTCAAGCACGACATCGCCGGGATTGCTGCTGGCTTGGAGAATGCGCTCTAAGAGGGCAACGGGTTTCTGAGTCGGATAACCGAGAATTTCTTTGGATGGAGATTGTACGGGCAAAATATCTGTCCATGTATCGCCTATCGGATTGCCTTCCTGCTCATCGAGATAGCGTTTCAAAGCAGGAACGCCTCCTTCTTTGTGAACAATAAGCCCCTGCTTATATGCTTCCGTCATCCTTTCCCGAGTCCATCGCCATACACGGGTAACTCCGAGAAATTCATACGTTAAATTAGGACGATTTTTATTCGGATTGGTCAAATCAGCCAAACGATATATGCGCCCGGTTTCCGGTTCTGTAAAGCGATAAAACTTTTTCAAATATTCCTGATCATGCGGAGCATATTGCGGATTCCATTTTATTTTTCCCGATTTTCCGTAATAAAGAATCACATCGTGATTATTGGCAAATCTGGTGAACGCATTGCCTTTTGAGTTTATGCGTTGCCAAGTAATGTCATTTCTGAAATTCCCCGCGCCGAAAATCATATCCAAGATCATCTTCAGATAATGGCTTGCAGTCGGATCGCAATGCAGATAAAGACTTCCGCTCGACTTCAGAACCCGGCGCAATTCTATCAGGCGATTCGACATCATCACCAGATACGCGCTCATCTGATTGCGCCCCATGACTCTGACCAATGTTGTCAGCAAATCCGATAAGTTATCTCCATTTTGCTGTAATTGCAGAAATTCAGGCTCGGTTTTGTCTTTTGACCAATGCCAGGTATCTTCGAATGCAAGAATCTGAGACTGAGATTCTTCTCCGCTTTCGTCTTTGTAAAGCACGTTATAGCTGCGGCTGGAGTTGAACGGCGGATCGAGATAAATCAGATCAATACATTCATCCGCGATATGCTGGCGCAGAATATCAAGATTATCCCCGTAAAACAGGGTATTTTCGGAAATCGCTCGCTGTCCCATCTTGTTCCTTTTCGTATCGGATTTAATCTTATCAAAGAGAGAGTGTCAAGGTTTTTTGTGTTTCACCCTGTTATTTCCTGATGCAGAATGATTCTTTCGGGTTCTATTGTTTTTGATTGTTTTTTGATAGTTTTTTAGGTAGGATAATTTTATAAAACATACACTTCACAGGAGCAAAGATAATGAATTTCAGACTTTACCTCGAAACCGCCTTAAAACTGACGCTTCAGTATATTGTGCCGCTGATTTTAATGACTTTGGTAATGGCAATTATCAGCGTAACAACATTTTTCATGCTCTCGCCGGTAATGATGGCAGGATATATGCAATCGGTTCTTCTGATGGTCAGAGAAGGGCGTGAGCCGAAAATTCAGGATATTTTTTCGCATTTCCGATTGTTTTTTCCGCTGCTCGGATTTATGTTCATCTCGTTCATCATTATTATTATGGGATTGAAAATGTTTTTCTTTCCCGGTGTGTTGGCATCTTTGGTATTATCATTTATATGCCTTTACATGCTGCCGCTGATGACGGATAAACAGTTGGGAGTCGTGGATGCGGTAAAACAGAGCTATGCGATTACCACTCAGAGTGAAAGAGTGGTGGATCATCTGATTGCGGCAATTTTATTTACAAGCATTTCGGCTGTCGGAGTTTACAGCTATATCGGATGGGTGATCACGCAGCCGTTCTCAGCCGTATTTCTGATGATTGTTTATGAAGATCAGGTGAATCAGCGTCCGATTCATTCCATGTTCACACCGGAGCCGCCGGAAACGCAATAAAAATTGTGGTAGGTGGTATGTGGCAGGTGGTATGAAAAAACTCCTTCACATACCACTTAACACATAACTCATAACACTCAAAAGGAGACTTTATGCCGAATCCTGCAACGATCATTATTATTGATGATGATGAAACCAGTCGTTACATCCTTTCTGATCTTGTGGAAATGCTGGAGTATATTCCCATGCTTGCCGCAGATGGTGTTACCGCGTTGAATATTATGCGGAAACAGCCGCCAGATTTGGCGCTGTTGGATATTCTGATGCCCAAAATGACAGGCTACGAAGTCTTAAAGCACATGAAAGAAGACCCGGTATTGTGCAAAATCCCGGTGATTATCACTTCCGGTGTCAAAGAAACGGACATCGTGGTGCAATGTGTCAAAAAAGGCGCGGAAGATTAC
>CAZMDM010000492.1:0-3945 GCA_964564775.1 uncultured Desulfonema sp.
AAACATTGGAGGGGGGACATTGCGCGCAATAGGCAACAGCTTTGAATTCGGCAATTTTCAGAAGATTGTCTCTTTTATCCGATTTAACGGTCTGGGCCAGAGCACGAAAAGAATCGTCCTGATAGCTGTCTTGGGGAAACGCAATGGTTCCGCCGAAAAGCTCTCGATATCGAAGAAATACCCAGCGTCCCAGCGTGTTGATCGGCCACCTCGAATCAATGATGTAATATTCCCGCTGAACATCATAGCCGCAGAACGCTAAAATATTGGCAATGCTGTCTCCGACCGCAGCCCCTCTGCCATGCCCGAAATGCAGGGGTCCGGTGGGGTTAGCACTGACAAATTCCACCTGAATTTTTCTGCCGCCACCGATGTCGGATCTGCCGTATTGCTGATGTTTCTCGTGGATTTCCCGCAGAACCGGATGCCATGCGGACGGATTGATGAAAAAGTTGATGAATCCGGGACCCGCGATTTCCGTTTTTGCCAGAAGATTGTCCGTGTCTTCGATATGTTTGAGAATAATTTCCGCAATTTTACGGGGCGCCATTTTCTGGGACGATGCCATTGTCATGGCAATATTGCTTGACAAATCTCCGTGCGCTTCCTGCTTGGGTTCTTCAACCGTAAATTCGGGAATCATATCCGAGGGCAATTCGCCCTTGTCATAAGCGGTCTTTGCCGCATGAAGGATCAGCGTGCGAATGTGTTGTTTCATGAAAACTTCCTTGAACGAGAATTGATCTTACATATATAAGCGATTTCGAGTTTTCAAGTCAAGAAAGGGATTTGCTAACTCACCTTATGCAGTAATTTTCAAAGGCTGCAATCCTACGTATCATAGGCTTGACAACACGCCACAGTTCTGCCGAAGTCTTCCGTTTTTCAGAACGGTTATGCGTAATTCTGTCATGGCTTATCTGACCTTCAACTGACTCTGACAATGCAGTACCTCACTGGTACGAATTTCTCTATGACAGCACCGCCTAAGCGGAAATACAGGACGAGAAAAAAAACCGTCCGCGTGATCTGGGATTATCCTCTTTACAGAAAAATACAGACAAAATATGATTAAGCTATAAAAAATAGGAGGCATTATGAAATCAAAACTAGCAAATTGCGATTTGCGGATGGTCGAAAGAAGAAGCAATCAGGGAAATGACCGAAGGCGGGTTCGGTTTTCATCCGATATGGGAAAACCTGATTCAGTATATCCGAGACCTTGACTTTGAAAAAATCAAATCCGAAGCAGGATTGTAAGCCGCTCGTATCGTCTTCGGGAAAACGGACATGTCGCGGAGATAAAATATCATAAGACATTTAAAAATAAATAAATTATAGGTCGATAACCTATCGGACAGCATCATTTTGATTGATTTTTGAATAAAAAACGTATAAGAAATGAATATTGTTCATCAAGTTACCGATACTCTGAGCAGAGACTGGAGGAAATATGTCTGTTCATCAATGGTTTCAGCATCTCAGCATCAGGCACAAGCTTACCATCGGATTTTCAACAACGATTTTTTTCACAATTCTCATCAGTATTACGGGCTATCGGAGTATGCACCATATCTATCGGAATGTGGAAAATATTTTCTCCCGCAAAATGCCTGCTATGGATTATCTGATCGAAGCAGATCGGGATTTGTGGCAGTTGCTCAGTGCGGAACGAACTCTGCTGTTCACAGATAACCGATCGGACAAGTTCATAAAGTTTATCGAATTTTATAATGAAAATCTCAAACAATCCGATGAACGGTGGAAAAAATACGGAAAACTGGCGGAAACAGAGCAGGAATATGCGATTATTCGGAAATATGACGCTGCCAGAAAAGAATGGAAAGAAATTTCCCGGAAAGTGGTGAATCTGTGCGTTTCAACGCCTGTTGAAAAAAGAGCTTCGGCTATCGAACTGTCTGTCGGAGAAGCTGACAAAAAATTCGAGGAAATGCGGCAGCATATTGATCAGTTGACCGATATTGTACTGGCAGGTGCGGAACAGGCAAACAGAAATTCTGCTGCCACATACCGGAATACAGTGGGGATTCTTTTTGCTGTTACTGTGGTTGTGATTTTGATCGGGCTTGTATTTGCCGCAGGAATCAACCGGGTTATCACACGTCCGCTGTATCATGCTGTGAGGGTTACTCAGCATCTGGCAAACGGAGACCTGACTCAGGACATCGAAGAATATAGCCGAGATGAAAGCGGTCAGGTACTGGCTGCGCTAAAAAAACTCATTGACAGCCTTATCACATTTGCGGCGGATACCCAAAGTATTTCGGAACAGATTTCCGGGGGAAGCAGACAGATCAGCAGTGGTACCGAGATGATTTCTCAGGGCGCGTCTCAGCAGTCGGCAAGTCTTCAGCAGATTTCCTCTTCTATGGAACAGATGAGCAGCATCGTAAATGCCAATGCGGATAATGCCCGACAGACCGCTTCCATTGCAAGCAGCGCCGCGCAGGAGGCTCAGGAAGGCGGCAAAGCCGTGAATGAGACGGTTCAGGCATTGACACTGATTGCGGAAAAGATACGGATTATCGAAGACATCGTCAGAGATACCAACATGCTTGCCTTGAATGCCGCGATAGAAGCTGCCAGAGCCGGTGAATACGGAAAGGGCTTTGCGGTGGTGTCACTGGAAGTCCGCAAACTGTCGGAACGCTGTCAGAAAGCTGCAAAGGAAATCAATACGATTTCGGATTCAAGCCTCAGAATCGCGGGAAATGCCGGTCAATGTATCACGAAAATGGTCGCGGGAATACAAAAGACCTCCGAGTTGGTCAATGAAATCAGCGCATCCTGCGGTGAACAGGCTGAAGGAATTATTCAGGTCAACCAAGCTATCCGGCAACTGGAAGAAGTGATGCAGGAAAATGTGTCTTCCACAGAAGAAATGGCAGCCGGAAGTCAGGACTTTATGCTTCAGGCACAACGATTGCAGAAGACCGCTTCATTTTTCAAAATTCCCGAAATCAGGAAGTGTGCGCCGTCCAAATCGCTTGAAATCTTTGCTGATCTTTCCGATGATCAGAAACAGCTTCTCAGAAGACTGCTCGACACGCTTGTCGAAAACGAGAAAGATAAACTAATCGGATTGCTCGGGCAGCAGCAAAACCGCAATGCAGAAAAGCCTTGCCAAGACACGATTTCCACGACATGCAGGAATGATTTTGAAGAATATTGAGCCGATTTTTCACACCATCTGCCGCAACCACGCGCTTTTGAACTCTTTGTTCACAAGCCCCAGCAGCAAAGATACGCCCGACAATGCCTGCTTCAGAATCAGCCGCTCTTTTTTTCGTAAGCTGTAGGGATCAATATAGTTATCCGGCTTTCTGCCCTGCCGGACTTTTTTCATGTTTTCCCGAATTTTGAGCATCATCAGCGATTCGAAGCTTTCCCAGATTATGTCCGCGTCGGATTCGGAAATCGCGCCGATTTCTTTCAGACGTTCGATTCTTCCGAGCGTGGAAGGCTCATATATCCCGTATCGGATTGCAAACAGCCGGACGCCTCTTACAATATGATCTGCCGCGACTTTATCCAGATCAATCTCGTTTTGGTGAAATCCTTTTTTTTCCGTAACAAAGGTTCCCAATGCACTGACCGGCGGCTCATAACGGAAATCATCGTTATCTCTGAATATTCCGGGCTGAAGCGAATTTTGAAACGCGGAAACAATATTTTCCCATAATTTTTCCGCAAGCACCGTATTGCCGGCAATAGGGCGATAATCCAGCAGAGCGGTGATGATCTTGCCATCTTCGGGATCATAGTGATCTGTCCATCGCTCTACCAATCTGTTCCATTCGCTGTAAGTCCTGCGCCAATTCGGATGAGTTGCCATAATATTGTCTTCGCATTTGTCAAAGCCGCATTTTGCCAGATTATCAATAACCTTCTCAGCAAATATCTTAAAATAATTATCTGTTTTAT
>CAZMDM010000493.1:0-3897 GCA_964564775.1 uncultured Desulfonema sp.
GCATTATACCATGGGCGGCTTGTGGGTGGATTACAACTTGATGAGTACGGTTCCGGGCTTGTTTGTTCTCGGCGAAGCCAATTTTTCCGATCACGGCGCAAACCGTCTGGGCGCGTCCGCACTGATGCAGGGCTTGGCAGACGGCTATTTTGTCATTCCTTACACCATCGGCGGATATCTGGCAGGCGCAAGCCTTCCCAAAGTTGGCACGGATCATGCCGCATTCAAAGAATCGGTCAAGGAGGTTAGCGAAACCACGAACAAGCTGTTGTCCATCAAAGGTAAACGCACGGTGGATACGTTCCATAAGCAGTTGGGTCAGATCATGTGGGATTACTGCGGCATGGCGCGCAATGAAAAAGGGCTGATCAAAGCCAGAACCATGATTCAGTCGCTCAGAGAAGAATTCTGGAAAGATGTGCTGGTGCCGGGCGTGAATGAGGAATTCAACCAGAGCTTGGAGCGTGCGGGCAGAGTGGCGGATTTCCTCGAATTTGCCGAACTGATGGTCATTGACGCGCTGGTTCGTGCAGAATCCTGCGGCGGTCATTTCAGAGAAGAATCTCAGACCGAAGAAAACGAAGCCAAACGCGATGACGAGAATTTCTGCCATGTTTCCGCATGGGAATTCAAAGGCGTGGGACAGGATCCGTTTCTGCACAAGGAACCGCTGACATTTGAACATGTCAAACTGACACAGAGGAGTTACAAATAATATGACGACAGCAAAAAACATCAATCTCACCCTGAAAGTCTGGCGTCAGAAAGGACAGGCTGCTCAGGGCGGGTTCGACACTTATTTTGTCAAAGAAATTTCCACAGATATGTCTTTTCTGGAAATGCTGGATGTGGTCAATGAGCAACTGACGGTGGATGGAAAAGACCCGATTGCCTTTGACCATGACTGCCGGGAAGGTATCTGTGGCATGTGCGGCGCAGTGGTCAACGGACGTCCGCATGGTCCTGAAAAAGGCACGACCCTCTGTCAGTTGCACATGAGACATTTCGATGACGGCGACACCATTGCCATCGAGCCGTTCCGGGCAATGGCTTTCAAGGTGATCAAAGACTTGGCAGTGGATCGCAGCGCGTTCGACAAGATCATTCAGGCAGGCGGCTATGTGTCGGTCAACGCAGGCGGCGCACAGGATGCCAACTGTCTGCCCATCCCGCAGGATGTGGCTGAAAAAGCCATGGATGCAGCAGCATGTATCGGATGCGGTGCGTGCGTGGCAGCCTGTCCCAACGCATCTGCCATGCTGTTTGTGGGCGCAAAAGTATCGCAGCTGGCGCTTCTTCCTCAGGGCAAACCCGAAGCTGCCAAACGAGCGATCAATATGCTCAGAACCATGGATGCTCTGGGATTCGGTAACTGCACCAATGAGCGGGAATGCGAAGCAGAATGCCCCAAGGAAATCAATATCACCAATATTGCACGGTTGAATCGGGAATTTCTGAAGGCATCGTTTTTTTCGAGTGTGAAATAGGAAGATTTTGAAACAGATAAAGGCAGTCGGAGAGATTCGGCTGCCTTTTATTATCCCATTTCCCAAAGCAATATGTGTCAATCAAAAGCAATCAAAGGCGGTCTGAGTCAGAATTTTGTTCCTAAAAAAATCTTGACTCAGCTTTTATTTTGATGTATAAATCGTTTTTATCAATGAGGGATCGTCTAACGGCAGGACGATGGGTTCTGGCCCCATTAATCTAGTTTCGAAACCTGGTCCCTCAGCCATCAAGCATCAAAAGGAGGCGATCAGATCGTCTCCTTTTTTGTTTTTATACTGCCATCTGTTTTTTTCGTAGAGAGAATGCCGCCTTGAACCACAAAGATGCCTCTCGCAGAAATCTCTGCTGATGATCGGGATCGCTCATCGGATGATCCCCGTTTTTTAGCATAATCAGCCGTTTGGGAGAACGTGCTTCCCGGTGAATTTCTATGGCGTGAAATGGCGGAACAATGCTGTCCCGATCTCCGTGAAATATCAGCAGATCGGAAATTCCGGCAAGCTGATCCGAAATATCGAAAGTCAGGTTCCGGTTATGCCGAATCATCGCATCTGCCTTCGGGTGATCGGTTTTCCGAATAATTTCTATTGCTTCATCCGAAGTCCTGATCCGAAATGGCGCGGCAACAGTAACAATTGCATCGGGCTTCAGACGGTTTGCAGCAGCCAGACAGGTCGAACCGCCGAAACTGCTGCCGAAAAGTCCGAATCCGGGGCCGATGTCTTTGCGGGATACGATCAGGTTCACCGCGTGGATAAGGTCTTCACATCGTCCCGATAATGACGTAACCGTCTCAAAATTCCCTTCGCTGTCTCCGCATCCCCGATGATCGAATCTGAAAAACGCAATTCCGTATTCATTGCATTTTTCTGCCAATGCGATCTGCTTGGGCGAATTTCCGGTGCTGAACAGTCCGTGAGAACCGATCACCACCGGAGGTTTTTGGACATCCGGCAGATGAAGTGTGCCTTTCAGATGAAATTTGCCGGATAAAAAATCAAGTGAAATCAGCTTATTCATTGCTAACGATCTTTCCACTCGGGCGCTCGTTTTTCCAAAAACGCATTCATCCCTTCCTGAGCATCTTCGGTATAACAATTGATCGCCATAGCCTCTTTGGCGAAATTGTAGGCTGTTCGCTCATCCTGCTCTATCTGGGTATAAAATGCCTGTTTCCCGAAGGATAAGGTGAATCGGCTGTGCTGTGCGATTTCTGCTGCCCAACGCTGTGTTTCTTCAGACAGCTTTTCCGGCTCAACCACTTTGTTGACCAGTCCCCAGTGCAACGCGTCTTCTGCAGATACAAATCGCCCGGTCAGCAGCATTTCCATTGCCCGGCGTCTGCCGATCACTCTTGATAACGGAACCATCGGCGTTGAACAGAATAAGCCGATTTTGACTCCGGGAGTGGCAAATCGGGCATTTTTTTCCGCAATTGCCAGATCACAGGCAGCGACCAACTGACATCCTGCGGCAGTCGCAATTCCCTGAACCTGTGCAATCACGGGCTGCGGCATGGTGTGAATGCTTTGCATCAGTTCCGAGCATAAATCGAATATTTTTCGGAAATGGTGAATCTCATGCTGCCCGCTCATTTCACGGATATTGTGTCCCGCGCAGAATACAGGACCGTTTGCCCGGATCACTACCACCCGGATGTCCCGGTCTTGGGCAATCCGCACAAGTTTTTCCCTCATTTCGCTCATCATTTCTGTTGAAAGTGCGTTTCGGGTTTCAGGGCGATTCAGAGTAAGCCAGCCGATACCGCTGTCTTTATCAAACACTACGGATTCTTTCATATATCCTCCCGAATAATTTTTATCGTATTCGTTCATAGCATGTTCTGCTTTCTTTTCCAAGATCGAAAGGTGGATACTTTGTATCCGCTTGCCGATCTTGCAAAACCGATATCGGATACTTATTATCCACTATCGAAAACTTATCATGCTTTTTGTATCGGTATTTCATGGTTTGGCATGAAACCTGCTTATAGTCTTCTTCAAGATGACGAGACAATCCGAATCATAACATTCATAAGGAGATATAATATGAACAAGATCAGAATGATCGCACTGGTGGTAATGGTTGCCCTGATGGGCTTCGGAACTTATGCGTTTGCCGGAAAAGGTATGAAAAGCGCTGCTGGACAAGGCGGAGGATGTGCCGCCATGCAGAATCTGAGTGCGGAAGATCAGGCAAAAGTCAAAGCGGAAATGGATGCGTTTTTCAAGGATACGGAAACACTGCGTACCCAGATTCAGCAGAAAGCTCTGGAATTGAAAACCGAAATGCAGAAAACCGAAATCGATGCTCAGAAAGCGGCTGCTATTCAGGCAGAAATTTCAGCCCTTCATGCCCAGATGGATCAGAAGCGCTTGCAGCACCATA
>CAZMDM010000494.1:0-1824 GCA_964564775.1 uncultured Desulfonema sp.
GTTCTGAGAATACAATGAAAATTGATAATTCCCTTGATATTTCCGAGCGATTTGGATTTGGCATCAAGAGCCGCTTTCGTGTCTGCCACAATATCACCGGATTCAAGCAGCATCAGTTCCATACCTTTTCTGATATTGCAGTAAAACACCATATCATTTCCCTTAAGCTGCTGAGGACTTCGGACATAAGGTTCATTGTCAATCATCAGCCCCAACGGATTACTGATAAAACGATCTGAAATTTCCTCAATATTTACTCCGAGCAGTTCGGCATATCTCAATGCAGCTGGTTTATCATCAAAAGCAATGACTTCCCGTTTGGCTTCATTAACATCTGTCGCTTTCAGGGTTTTATTTAATGTTCGGAAACTCTGCGTTTTCAAAATGTCGAAACCGTCAGGAACATGCAGCATCAGGATAACCGAAGCATCGCTGTATATCTTGCCGTTTGCAGATACCCATGTTTTTTCAAATTTCAGATCATCACCCGCAGAGCCTCCGACAAAGATAATGTCTGTCAGATCGCCGACCCGCTCCATCACCCGCTCTTCCGCCATGCTCAATCCATCTGTCAGAATCATGCCGACATATTTTTCGATATCAAGCATATCCAAAGATTTATTGAAATGAGATTCGATATTTCCGAATGCTTTGGCAAGCGATATTTCTTCACTGATATTTTCGATAATTCCTACGGCGGCATCGGCAACAATATTGCTTCCCAAAGCCATAACCACAACCGAATCATTCAGCATCTGTCCCGATATGATTTCTCCCGCCGTAGAGCATCCGACCACATCCGCTCCGGGGAAAATATTCTCCAATCCGTCAATCAATGGCGGTGCTTCATACCGGCTTGATGCGAACACGATGACAATCCGATACGTCTGACGATCAGCCTGCTGACGAATTTTTTCAATCACTTCGGCAGAATCATTTCCTTTGGCATGATAGATAGGTATCTGCATGTTCAGTTCCTTTTCCGAAAAAAATTACTCATGCAAGTTTTACTCCAAGTTCAGCCGCCAACTGTCTGACTTTTACCAGCATTTCAGGATCATCAGGACTTCCGTAGCCGAAACTGTCCGGGTTGAAGCCTTTGAGAATGAGCTTGGCTTTTGTGGTCATTGCAACGGTTGTACTGCCCTTTGATCTTTTCTGGATGATCGTATCAAGTATTCTGCGGATTTGTCCCGCCATTGTCTGCTCCTTTTGTTAATATCAAACCTTTGTTATTACTTCATCCGAAACTGATTGCTATCATTGTCCGAATAATGTTTTCAGTGATTGCTTTCCTACTAAAAATCTATGGCAAGATGCCATTTCGCGCCGATTGCCTTGGCTTTACCCAAAACATCCGCATATTCCCAAAGCTCTTCCAATATTTTCTTCAGATTATTCATATTATTCGGATTTGTTCGGATATGGGTAATCAGTGTATTTACAAATTTTAGCCCCTCTTCAGCATCGAACCATTTTTCTTCCATCGCCGAAAATTCCGCAACATCTCCGACAAATTCAGCCATATCATCAGCAGACATACTGACAAATTCATCAAACTTGGGAAGCCCTATTTTGTCACATATCGCGTCAAGCTTTTGACTCTCTTTGGCAAGCGTTTTCCCGTTGACAAAGGTATCGAAACCGGGTTCATCGTTGTCCAACACAATGTAGAATGCGCTGCTCATCTCTTCACCATCAGAATCTTTTCTGATAAAAATGACAATACGTCTGCTTGCCGGTATGCTGATAATATTGCTGATGAGAATCTTCCGCTTTCCAGAACTTAGCGGCTTTTATGAGTTGTGTCGCAACCTTGTAACC
>CAZMDM010000495.1:0-5030 GCA_964564775.1 uncultured Desulfonema sp.
TTTTTTACGCACCAAAATCATTGTCAGGCATGATGGCTAAGGCATGTTTAAGCAGGCTTATGCTTATAGCCGGGCGATTTGTCGCTCGGCTTCGACTGCCGTTTCACGGTTTATGAATAAAGACGGGTAACCCCTGTATGACTCAATATCCGGGGAGATTGACTTCAGCCAGATCGGGTCCCAGATACACGCGTTCATTTTCCGCCAAAATGCCCAATGACAGGGCAATCAATGTCCACAAATGCAGAGACTTGTAGCCTGTACCGTAATGCTCACCCAATTCGTGAATCTGTGCATGGCAGTTATGACACGGCGTAACCACATACGCCGCGCCAGTTCGCGCAATCTGCTCATGTTTGAGTCTGCCGTAATACAGACGTTCTTCTTTGTACCCGGATTGCAAATATCCACCACCACCGCCGCAGCAGTAGTTATTCGAGCGATTCGGAATCGTATCAATGAAATTTTCTTCGCCCACTACCGCTTTGGTAACAAATCGCAAATCTTCGGCAAGCTCGTCCCCGAAGCCTTTGCGGACCTGATTGCACGGGTCCTGAACCGTGAATTTCACTTTCAGGTCTTTGTTCCAATCGGCATTGACCTTGAGTTTGCCTTCCCGAATCCATTGTGCGTAGTATTTCACCATCGGCGCGATTTCCAAATTCGTCTCGATCTTATGCCGCTTTTGTCCCATCCATACGGAAAACGTAGAATGCCCGCATTCGGTGTTGAGATAGGTTTTGCAGCCCAGATTCATTGCCTGCTGAATGCTGGTTTGCGTAATCTGTTTCCATCCCTCGTCATCTGCCAGAAACATGCAGTAGTTCTCGCCGCCCCAGCCGGTGCAGCTATATGTCCAATCCGCACCGACAATGTGCAGGATTTTCCACAAAGGCACCATTTCTTCGGGTTCGGTTACAGGTTCTCGTGAATTTTGGCTCAGAAAGAAATGCGCGCCCTGCTTGTCAATCGGCGCCTGAAGATTCTCCCATCCGGGCTGATTGTTGCGGACTTCCTCCAGAATATCGTTGACCACAAAGCGGAAATCTTCTTCAGGTGTTCCCATCGCGCTGCAACTGCTGTTTTTGAGTGCCATATCGCAAGAACCCAGAATGCCTTTGGGACGCTGATCCCGGGGCCACAACTTTCTGCCTTCATAGACCATTGCCGCAATGTCTATGTTCATGGGGCAGACATACGTACAGCGTTTGCACATACTGCACAGCCAGACCCAGGGGTGCATGGTCAGTTGTTCATCCATGCCGAGTGCGACCATCCGCACGAATTTGCGCGGATCCATGTCTTCCAGTCCGGCAGCCGGACACCCGGAAGCGCAGAGTCCGCAGGTGAGGCAAAGATTGAGATTCGCGCCCTCAGGCAAAATTGCCAAAAGCTTGTCCTTGAACGCGGTTTTCCAGTTCTGTTCAACGGTTAATGCCTTGCTCATCGTATTTCCTTTCATTATAAAAATGAAGATTGCCAATATAAAAACCCGGCAGATATGCAGGGATGAGCAGCTTGAAAAAGATTCGTATTGTGGGTGATTACGGAAGGATAAACAAAGAAAATACCGATCTCTCAGGCTGCCGCGCGCCTACCAAACCCGGGTAGAGTTCAATGCTTGCTCAGGTATAGCCAAAAAATCGGTACATTATATAAGAATAGCTCCGTTTCGGTTTGACGCTCTTTTCACGAGAGCGTAAATAGAAAAGTCAATTTGTCAGATTGAATATTTTATTATAGCAGGCTTGTCAAGAGGATTTTCGAAAAATAAAGAAGACCCAAAATCATCACTGATCCGGGTCTTGACATAATCGGAAAAAAATAATCAGCGCCTGATATCAGCAAAATCAGCCGGTCATATTGCCGCAGCCATCATCTCGCCAACAGTTTTGTTGAATTTCGAAGGATTCTCGATTTTGCCGCCTTCGGCAATAATTGCAAGATCAAGCAGTAATTCGCTGTAATCTTTCAATTTGGGATTGTCCCGATCACTTTCGAAAATCGTTTTCAGCTTCTGCGTTACCGGATGCTGCACATTCAATTCCAAGATGCGCTTGACTTCGGGAATTTTGCCGCCGGTAGCTTTGAACAATTTTTCCATGTATGCGCTCATATCATGGCTGTCGCCGGACAGACAGGCAACCGAATCTTTCAGATGCGTAGAGGCTTTGACTTCCTTGACTTTGGATTCCAGCTTGGACTTGATGAACCCGAATAATGCGCGATATTCTTCCATTTGCTCATCTTTTTTATCTTTATCCAGTTCGAGATCGCCTTTTTCCGCACTTTTCAGCTTTTTGCCGTCATATTCGGTCAGGGTCTGAACCACCCATTCATCCACCGGGTCTGCCATGAGCAAGACTTCGTAATCTTTGTCTTTGAGCATTTCCAGATGCGGGCTGTTCATCAGCAGGCTCAGATTTTCGCCGGTCAGATAGTAAATTTCCTGCTGCTCGGCTTTCATGTTGACCATATAGTCTTTCAGCGAGATCAGCTTGCCATCGGATTTGGTGGTCTGATAGCGCAGCAATTCCGCAATTTTGTCTTTGTTATCCCGATCCGTGTAAATGCCTTCTTTGAGTACCTGCCCGAATTCTTTGTAGAATGTCTCATATTTGTCTTTGTCCAGATTCGCGAGCAATTCCAGTATCTTTTTGACCAAATTGGTGCGGATGTTTCTGACCAGACGATCCTGCTGCAAAATTTCCCGGCTCACATTGAGATTAAGGTCCGCAGCATCCACCACGCCTTTGACAAAGCGCAGGTATTCGGGCATGAGCTCCCGGCAGTCATCCATGATAAAGACGCGTTTGCAATACAATCTGACACCGTGTTTGCGATCCGCATGGAACAGATCAAAAGGCGCACGGGAAGGAATGTAGAGCAAGGCACTGTATTCGGTAACGCCTTCCAACTTCAGATGCAGATGCGTGAGCGGATCATTCCAATCATGGCTCAAATGTTTGTAAAATTCTTTATACTCTTCTTCTTTGACATCGTTTTTGGATTTTGCCCAGATTGCCTGCATGGAATTGAGCGTTTCTTTTTCCTTTTTATCTTCACGCACAATATCCATGACAATCGGATATGCAACAAAATCAGAATGTTTGCGTATAATATTGCGGATCACCCATTCTTTGCTGAAATCTTCTTCGCCCTCTTCAAGCGGTTTGAGCTTTAGCAGAATCGAAGTTCCTCGGGATTCTTTTGTCGTTTCTTCAATCGTAAATGTGCCATCGCCCGAAGATTCCCATCTGACCGCCTTTTCCGATCCGGCAGCTTTGGTGGTGAGCGTGATTTTTTCAGCCACCATGAACGCGCTGTAAAATCCCACGCCGAACTGACCGATGAGTTCCGGTGTCAGAGTATCCTGTTTTTTGGACTGCTCCAATGCTTTCATAAACTCGGCAGTGCCGCTTTTGGCAATGGTTCCGATGTTGTCCAGCACTTCCTGATAACTCATGCCGATACCGTTGTCGGAAACTTCGAGAGTTCGCTCTTTTTCGTCGGCAGCGATTCTGATTTCGAACTCCGTGTCATTTCCCAGAATATCCGGCTCGGTCTGAGATTTGAACCGCAGTTTGTCAATCGCATCCGACGCGTTGGAAATCAGTTCTCTTAGGAAAATTTCTTTGTTGGAATACAATGAATGGATAATCAAATGAAGAAGCTGCTGAACTTCGGTTTTGAATGAATGGGTTTCGATCTTGCTTTCCATAAAATGCTCCTCTTGGAATCAGAAGTAATTTTTTTCGATAAAAATATGAGGGTTGTTTTGAATTTGTCAAGATGTCGGATATTCAAATCAGAAAAAGTTATCGTTTCCTATCTCCTTTTTTTCCCTTGCATGAATGTTTATCGGTGATTATAATCTTTCGCTATGGAAACACATAATGAACGACTCCCTGATCCCAGAGAGATCGAAAGAGAATTGGCAGAATTTCTGAGCAAAAAGTTCGGAAGCGAAGTACGGGTGATATCTCCGTTCAGCATTCCGCAGGAACTCAGAGAAGAGCAACCTCCCGAACCTCCGCCGGAAGAAAAGAAACGGATCGAATTTGATCTGAAGCCGGAGGAATTGATTGCCTATCTTGACCAATATATTATCCGTCAGGATGAGGCAAAAGCGATTTTAGCCACCAAAATCTGCACGCATTTCAACCGGGTAAAACTTGCCGAAAACTCGGAACATGATATTCGGGATATGGTCGGTATGATCAAAAACAATATCCTGATGATCGGTCCTACGGGTGTAGGCAAAACTTATATGGTCAAGCTGATTGCCAAAAAAATCGGTGTGCCGTTTGTGAAAGGAGACGCCACCAAGTTCAGCGAGACCGGATATGTGGGCGGTGATGTGGAGGATTTGGTGCGCGATCTGGTTACCGAAGCCGGTGGCGATATTGATCTGGCGCAATACGGTATTATCTATCTGGACGAAGTGGATAAAATTGCCTCGACCGGCAGAATTATCGGCGCGGATGTCTCCAGAACCGGTGTTCAGAGAGCATTGCTCAAGCCTATGGAAGAAACCGAAGTGGAGCTTAAAGTGCCGCATGATCCCATTTCGATTATGCAGGAAATCGAGCGGTTCCGCAAAACCGGTCAGCGCGACAAACGCACGATCAGTACCAAAAATATTTTGTTTATCATGAGCGGTGCGTTCGGCGGATTGTCTGAAATCATTGATAAACGGATCAGTTCGCAAAGTATCGGATTCGGCGCGAAAATCAAAGAAAACAAATCGGAATCCGATCTGCTCAAACAGGTAAAGTCCGAAGACCTTGTGGAATTCGGCTTTGAAACCGAATTTGTAGGGCGTCTGCCGGTGCGCGCAGTATTGGAGCCATTGAGCGAAGATGATCTGCTCGAAATTTTACGAAATCCGAATAACCCGGTAATTCTGGGCAAAAAACTCGACTTCGCGGCTTACGGCATCAGTGTCAGATTCGAAGACAAGCTGCTTCGTGCGTTGGCAAAACAGGCATTTGCCGAAAATACCGGCGCAAGAGGACTGGTCAGCGCTG
>CAZMDM010000496.1:0-10863 GCA_964564775.1 uncultured Desulfonema sp.
TGAGGTGATGTATAAGAGATACATAATAATATTTATTGATTTGTATAATATAGGATAGGAGTTACGCAGTTGAACTTCAACCTGCTGATTTTATTAAGTGCGGGCTTTGACAACACCCAATGAATTCAAGGGTCTGCAATCCAACTGCGTAACTCCTAATGGTATCTTGAAGAAAGCTCGAGAAAAAATTTTGTGAAAACATGCAGCAAGAGACAGAATTAAAAGGAGATTGCTCAGATGCTTATGATTTGAATCAAGGTTTATTCCGCGCCGAGATATGCCTCGATAACTTTCTTATTGTTCCGAATTTCGGATCGCGTTCCCTGAGCGATTTTCGTGCCGTGTTCCAGAACCAGAATCGTATCCGCAATATCCATAACCAAATCCATATCATGTTCGATCAGCATCACGGTAAGTCCGTCCTGCTTCAGTGATACGATCAGAGAACTCAGCGCCGCGCTTTCGGACGCGTTCAGACCCGCAGCCGGTTCGTCCAATAAAATCATTGCAGGCGCGGCAGCCAAAGCTCGGGCAATATCTGCAAGACGCTGCTGCCCAAAAGGAAGATTTCCGGCAATATCGGAAGCCCGATGATCTAATCCGATTCGCCGGAGAGCAGCGTGGGCTTTCTGCGTGATCTCTTTTTCTTCATTGAGAAAATGGGGAGTTCTGAATGCCGCTGCCATCATTCCGGAAGAAAATCTGCTGTGGCATCCGACTTTCACATTGTCCAAAACCGTCATGGAATCAAACAGGCTGACATGCTGAAAGGTTCGCACCATGCCTTTTCGGGCAATAACATGAGGTTTGCACCCGGAGATCGTTTCATTTTGAAATCGGATAAGCCCTCTGTCTGCTGGCAATATACCGCTTAACAGATTGATGGTGGTAGTTTTTCCAGCGCCGTTGGGTCCGATGACGGCGAAAATTTCATTCTCGCTGACATCGAAGGATAGCTCATTGACTACGGTGATTTTTTGAAAATCTTTATGTAACTGATGAACACTGAGAATTGACATGCAGACTACCCTTTCATTGCTCAGACAGAGCGGCGGGAAGATAACGGACAGATTCCGAAAATCATTTCTTCCAGAATCATTTTGGGATTTCCGCCGCTGCTTTTGAGTTTTATATCCGCATTGCTGACCATTTCCAAAGCTCGGATCAGATCATGTTTGGTGAATTTTTCAGCTTTTCCCATAATCAGATAAATCGGATACGGACTTTTCGGATTTTTGGCAATTGCCATATCACCGGATGATTTGGCTTTCTTTGGGGAACCAGCCGTATTTTCCCAGCTTTCCGATACTTCCGAAAGCGCATTGTCATATTCCTGAATCGCGGGCATCACTTTTTCCTGAAACAGATTATAGGAAATTCCGGCTTTCCAGACCTTTTTTCCCTGCGGACTTTCGATAAATCCTCTGAGCAGCAGCAATCTCCGAACCTGATTGGCAATTGCTGCTAGAATCTGAAGCGGAAAAATTCCGGCTGCCAGTAAAGAATCCGTATAAAACAGAGCATCTTCCGTATTTCTGTCTGCAATGGCGTTGGTCAGCTCATAAATCGGGTCTTGACGGGTACGCTTCAGCACGGATTCCACATCCTCAAGACTGATTTTTTTGCGATCCCCGATATAAGATATCAGTTTTTCAAGATTATTTGAAAATGTTCTCAGATCAAAGCCGGTCATTTCATATACCGCGTGATAAGCCGCGGGATCAATGCTTTTGCCGTGTTCGGACAAAATCGTCTTCAAACGCTCCTGCAACACGGCAGATTGAGCTTCCTTATCTGCTTTGCGCTCGCCTTTGGGAACAGAACAGTCAATCACCATGCCTTTTTCCGAAATCACTTTGAACAATCCCCGGCGCCTGTCCGCAATATCCGTGGTGATCAGCAGATAATGTCCATCGGGAAATCCTTTTTCAATCGCGTGCTGCAAATCTTCGGCATTGTCTTTGGGCGCGGTAATGCGGATATCGGTGTCTTTGCAGAACGCAATCAGTGTATCCACCCATCTGTCATCCTCCGAAAGATCAATTTGAAGGTATTTTGAACGGTTTTCAGGGCTGACATCTTCATAAGAAAGCTTGAGCAGTCCCAGAAGAGTTGAAAAGTATTTTGCACCTTTTTTCATGTCTTTGGCATCAACCGCATCTTTCGCTTTCTGAAGCAGGTCTTCATCATCCTGTTTTGAATAGAAAATTCGTGAATCGCATAAAGACACGACTTTGGTGCCGGGCATAAACGAAAAGGTATTTAAACGCTCGATGGCTTCATAGACATTTTCACTGTCAACCGGCTCATAATTCAGGCTCCGCTCCGAAGGCGGAATAAGCGCATTCAGAATCGTTTCAAACGCGGTTTTGTATAAAAATTCCTCGCCGTAGATCAGATATACCGGGGAAAATTTCTTTTCTGACAAATGTTTTTCCAAATCTTTATAGGTGAGTTCGGGCATAGTGTTGCTTCCTGCAATCGGGATTGAAGAATTTTATAAGGATAAAGCGATAAAAGCAAGATATTTTCCGAATCCGCATCTGAGAATAATTCTCTTGACAAGCTTTCCGCATTCATTCGATAATCCGATATCCAGAACCTCCATAAGGAGATAAGACCATGAAAACCTCATTTTTGATTTCGGGTCTGAGTTTTCCGATTGTCCTTTGGAAAGGAGAAGAATTATGAATAATCAGATCGTTAAAATAATAATCACAGTGATATTTATCGCGTGTATAATTGTGCCGGTAGTGCAGGCTGCCACTGACTGCAATCTTGTTACCGAAATTCCGAAAACCGAATGTGAGTCTCTGGTTGCGCTTTATAACAGCACCAATGGTTCAGGCTGGACTAATAAGACAAACTGGAATGCTACCCATACGCCTTGCGGTTGGTATGGGGTAACTTGCAGCGGCGGACATGTGAGTATCCTAAATCTTCAGAATAACCAACTGAACGGCAGTATCCCGAATCTGACTTTGCCGAATCTGACTTTTCTTTTTCTCAATGAAAACCAGTTAAACGGGACTATTCCCGATTTCAATTTGCCAAGTCTTACCAAGCTTTCTCTTCGTGGCAATCAACTGAGCGGAACGATTCCCAGCTTTGGTAATTTGTCCAATCTGACAGAACTGATGCTGAATAATAATCAGCTGAGCGGAGCAATTCCGGCTTTCAATATGCCGAATCTTGATAGTCTCAGGGTTGATTATAACCGACTGAGCGGAACAATCCCGAATTTGAACTGGAGCAGCCTGACAAACCTCTATTTCGATTACAACTGCGGTTTGACAGCGTATGATTCAGCGCAGGCTGCTGTGCTGACCGCTAAAGACCCGGATTGGCAGGTGCGTAATCCTGTCTGTCCATTGCCAAGCTACACCGTAAATTTTATCGCAAACCCCACAGACGGCGGAACAATCAATCTCTCTTCGCAAACCGTAGTCAGCGGCGGACTGAGCGCAGAGGTAATGGCGGTTCCGATGGCAGGCTATACATTTGTAAATTGGAAAGATCAGAATAGCAATATCATAACAACAAGCCCTACTCTGCTGCCCCAGACAATTACGGCAAATATGACATATACCGCCTATTTTGCTGCTGTGCCTCAGATTACCGGCATCAGTCCTGCCGCAGGACTGGCGAATACTGCCGCGACTTTAACCATCACCGGCTCCGGGTTTCCGGCGGCAAGTGTGCAGGCATGGCTCAGCAGCAGTTCCGCAACACCTGCGTCAACAACAGGGCTTACGCAGATCAGCATATCCTCGTCTTCGGCAACGCAGATTATCGGCATAACTCCGGCAAATCTCGCTATCGGAACATATTATGTGTTTGTCTATGATCCCACAGGCAATATCTGGTCAACAGCCGCCAATTCCATGTCAAATGTATTTACCGTAAATTCAGTGGGAAATATTTATACATGGACGGGCAATTACGATCAGGATTGGTTCAATGAATCCAACTGGTTGTTGGGAGGATCGCCCGCCCCGACAGGATATCGTCCTACTCAGCCTTCAGATACTGCCATCATTCCGCAGGTTATATCGAACCGATATCCCGTATTGCAGAATTCCGTAAGCCTGAACAAATTCACAATGGCACTCGGAACCTCACTGACGATCAGCAGCCCCGGTATGCTTCAGGTCAATGATACCGCAGAGGTGAGAGGGGTCATCACTCTTGAAAATTACGGAAATATTCAGGTTCCTCCGTCAGGAACGTTTTCGATCAATGCCGGAGGAGTTCTGAAACTCAACGGCGGAGGAGTTCAGATTCATCCTCTCGGCTCGCTCTACCGCTTCAAAAATCTCGGAACCATCGAATGGAAAAACGGTTCGATCTCACCGGTATATGAACCCGGCAATCCGCCATGTAACTTCGATAATGAAGGCAATATCGCGATTATTGATGCGTCTGCACATCTGATGAACTGCAACTTTACCAATTCGAAGAATTTTGTGATCAGAGAGGGATCGCTGATGGTTTCGGATGGCAGTTTCACCAATGCGCCTACAGGTCTGATTGAACTGCCGTGGAACAGCTATATTCATTTTACGGTCAACAGCACATTGACAAACAAGGGAACTCTGAAAGGAAGAGGAACACTGAGCGGTTCATATTTTACCCTTGTGAATGAGGGCGTTGTTGATCCGGGCTGGCTGGACGCGGGTGTTCTGTATTTCGACCCCTTGGATATTCAGGGAAATTATGCACAAACTTCCACCGGAAAACTGCATATTGACGCAAACAGTTTGGGGAATGATTTTGTTCGTGTCAGCGGAACCGTCCAATTGAATGGCATAGTAGAATTTGTTCCGTTCGGCACATTCATTCCTGTCGGCAGTTTCAATGTGCTGAAATCCGATGGCAGCATGAACGGGATGCTGACACTTGCGCCTTTGAGCGGCTATACGATTTTCGGAGGAGTTGTTCCCGGTACGCCGAATATATATCGCATCAATATCGGAACTCCTGATTATGTATGGACCGGCTCGGCAAACGATAACTGGAGTGATGCTGCCAATTGGGAAAGCGGTGCGATTCCTTCATTGCCGACACACTCCGTTGTCATTCCGATGGTTTCCGCCGGAAAATATTATCCGCATATCAATTCGGATGTACATATCGGCGGAATAAAGATTGAGCAGAATGCTTCGCTAACCATCCACAGCGGATACAGTTTCAATATTCACGGCAGCAGCAGCAATAATGGCACCCTGACACTGCTTGGCGGCAATGTGATTCTTGCAGATAACGCAGTGTTCACGAATACCGGCAATCTGATATTTTTTACGCCATCCGGAGCGACATCGAAATTTGCAGACGCGCCGTCAAGTCAGGGAAAACTCATCAATACCGGTATGATTATCAATCAGAGTTTTTCCGGTGTGCTGGATGTATATAATTTCGAGCAGATTCCGACAGATTCGAGCAAAGGTATTTCGATTCTGAGCGGTGATCTGAGGTTTGCTTCGAGAAATACTCAGAATACGTTCACCATCGGCGCATCGGCGATCACCGGATCCGGTACGCTGATATTCGGGGAAGATGCTGTGGCGACATATCCGATGATTATTCTCAGAGACAATACGAACATCAATGTCTTGCTCAGATGGGTCAGCGGTGTTGTTGAAAAAGCCTCTGATATTACCTCTCTGCTGACCATGACGCTGAGTAAAAATGCGGAAATCGGCTCTTCCGTATTCAAAAAACTTTATGGTATGGACATCAGCATTCTGAGCGGCAGCACTGTAACCCTGAAAGATGGCGAATTTTATCTCGGCAGCAAAGCCAACTTTAAAGTTGACGGCGGAATCCTGTCTGTCGAAGGAAAGATGTCATTTTACAACTATGACGTGGATGCTGCACTGACCGGCACGATAATCAATAACGGAACAATCAGAGGAACCGGCATATTGTCTTTTACGCCGAATCCGAATGATCCGAAGCCTGCGGTTGTTTTCACAAATAACGGAACGATTTCTCCGGGATTTTCGCCGGGTAAGCTGACGATTCAGGGAGATTATGCTCACGGCAGCGGCACACTTCTGGCAGAACTCGGTCTTCCCACATCGGGAATGTATGATGAACTTTCGGTGATCGGCAATGTGACCCTAAGCGGCACGTTGATCGCAAATTTTCCGTCCGGCTTTACGCCTGCACAGGACAGCGATTTCAGAATCCTAACTGCTAGCGGTTTGCTTACAGGAACATTTGCGTCTTCTGTGAATCTGCCGATAGTTCCCGGATTTCACTGGGAGCCGGTGAATTATGTCAGCAGCACAACCGGCAGTTATGCGGAACTGAGACTCCGAAAAGACACGAGTCTGAATGCGCTTGAAGTGATCATTTATCCGACACACGGAGGCTCGGTATCCGGCGCAAACGGTCTGATTGATTGCGGAAGTATATGCAGTATGAGTACTTATCCTGCATATACGCCCTCTCTGAGGCTGAATGCGTCTGCAAATTCGGCGTATGAATTCGATCATTGGGAACTCAACGGTGTTGTGCAGACCGCTACTCAGCCGTCTATAACGGTTTCCACAAGCATAGCAAATATTGTCAAAGCGATATTCAGACCCAAAACAAGCACTCATACTTTATCTGTTTCGGTATCTCCGAGCGGTTCGGGCAAAGTGTCCATCTATCCCTTATCAATCGAATGTCCGCCGAATTGTTCTGCAACTGTTGCGTCAGGCAATAAAGTATCGCTCTATGCTATTCCGAATTCCGGGAATACCTTTCTTTACTGGAGCGGTGCGGCAAGCGGCGGTTCCGCATCAACGGAAATCACTGTGGATTCGGATAAATCCGTAACTGCATCTTTCAGCGTGTATGTGCCGCCTTATGAGCCGCCTTATTATCCACCGGAAAAACCTGATGAGCCTTCGATTGAGGAACCGGATACGCCGGATATTCCGAATATCCCGGATACTCCGGACGAGCCGGATATTCCCGATACTCCCGATGAACCGGATATTCCGAATATCCCGGATACCCCGGATACTCCGGACGAGCCGGATATTCCCGATACTCCCGATGAACCGGATACGCCGGATATTCCGAATATCCCGGATACGCCGGATTATCCGCCTATGAGCCGCCGGTAATCATTTTCGATCCGCCTGAGCCTCCGGCAATAGTCAGTCCGGCATATCAGGAGATCGTAAAACCGAGGAGTGTAATGCTGATCGGTACGCCTTTCAAAGGGTATGGCGATCAGATACATCTTTTTACCCACTGGCGGGTAGCACAGGCGGATAGTTTCTATCGTCCTGTCAACAACAAAGATGCTTTGTTTGACGATTACATCGCTTCTTACAGTTCCGGCAATCTGACTTCATACAGTTTTGCAGATGCTGTTCCCGGTATGAAATATGTATGGAAAACAGGATATATCGGTTCCGGCAATCCCAAGATCGTATGGTCGGGCGAATCTTCGTTCATTGTCGGAATACCGGAGCAGTCTCCGTCCATAGATATTCCGCCGGGTGAGACAACAGCGCAGTATCTTATGTTTTCCATTCCGTATTGGCTGCAAAATGAAGACGCGGTCGCGGCATTGGGCGCTGTCATCGGGAATTACGATACCAAGATGTTCAGAATCGGCGGATATGACGCGGCTGTCGGCAGCTTTGTGGAATACGGGCAGGGCTTGAAAATCGTTCCGGGAAGAGCCTATTGGATATTGTCCAGAAATGGTGTGAAATTGACAGTTAAAGGCGTTCCTGTGAACTTAGATCAGACGGTAGGAGTTGTTCTGGACAAAGGGTGGAACATGATCGCTCCTCCTAACCATGCGGATTATGGTTGGACTCTGCTGGATATTGTTGTTTATGACGATAACGGAAAGGTGATCTATAAAGGATCGGTCGGTGATGCGGGATCCGCGGATTATATCAATACTGATCTGTGGCGTTGGGCAGGCTCTGAAAATGACTATATTCCGACAACTGTTGTGGAAAAAGGCAAGGGCTACTGGATCAAAGCAAAATATCCGGGGGTTGTGCTGAATTTTTCTCCGCAGGCACGGATAAATGCCTCATCTGTGCGTTCTGCCCGCCGGAGCAGTTCTTCCGAAAAACCGCCGATGCCGATGGGAAATACAGGTTTCACGATTCATTCCGATGACATAGACGCGGGCGGAGGATGTTTTATTGACAGCGCGGTACGATAACGTTATATCGAATCCGAAACAACATTACTGCAGTTGGCGCGCAGAGAATGCAGATAAGAAAATCCTGATGGCTGCATGAAAATATACTTCGCTTCTCGATAGGTGAAAATCCGATGGATATCATTATTGTCCGGCGTATCAGCCAGATATTCTTTTTTATTGTGTTTTTATGGTTCTGTGCAGTCATGGTTCTGGGAAAATCATGGTACCAGCTTCGGGGCTGGCCTGTGAATCTGTTTTTAAATCTCGATCCGCTGACAGGGATTTCCACCATTCTGACCACGCGCACCTTGTACGCGGGTTTGTTGTGGGGATTGCCGACTCTCATCCTGACCCTTGTGCTGGGAAGAGTTTTCTGCGGCTGGCTCTGTCCTTTCGGCGCGATTCATCAGTGTATCGGATTTATCGCTCACCGGAAGAAAAAATTTACAGAAAAAGTCGTTTTGAACCGCTATCATCCGATGCAAAATTTCAAATATCTGATCCTGATATTTTTTCTCACAGGTCCGATATTGGCTTTTGTATTCGGACAGCGTTTTTCGCTTCAGACCGGACTACTTGATCCGATTCCGCTGCTCCACCGTTCTGTCAATCTGGTGCTGCTGCCCCTTGCCAATGAAACTGTTCCGAAACTGTCCGCATTGCCGAGATTTTACCACGATGCGGGTTCAATCGGCGTGGTGTTTCTGATCGCGGTGCTGATGAATCTGTTTATTCCCCGATTTTATTGCCGATTTGTCTGTCCTTTGGGTGCGTTGTTTGGAATATTCAGCCGATTTGCCTTGTGGCGGGTTATTTCTGTCAGAGAAAGTTCGGATGGCAAATGTACGCACTGCCGTCTGTGTGAACGACATTGCGAAGGTGCGTGCGAGCCTTCGGAAAAATTGCGGCTCAGCGAATGTGTGTTGTGCCTGAATTGCCTTCATGAATGCAGGCATGATCTGATCGGCTACGGAACCGGCGTTTCCGAAAATATCCTTTCGCCGGATTTGTCAAAACGGGAATTGGTGATTTCTGCAGTGTCCGGGATCGCAATCGTTCCCATGCTGAGACTGAGCGGCTACACGGAAGCCAATTGGAATCCGGGTTTGATCCGTCCCCCGGGCGCAATGTCTGAACCTGATTTCTTAGCCCGATGTATCAAATGCGGTCAGTGTATGCGGATTTGTCCGACCAATGTGATTCATCCGTCCGGGCTTATTGCCGGTGTTGAAAGCTTATGGACGCCGGTATTGAATTTTAGAATCGGCACCAGCGGTTGTCAGTTCAATTGCATTGCCTGCGGTCATGTCTGTCCGACTGCCGCGATCCGTCCTCTGAGCATTGACGAGCGCATGGGCATAAATGCGTATAAAGAAACCGGACCTGTCCGCACCGGAACCGCATTTGTAGATAGAAATCGTTGTCTGCCCTGGGCAATGGACAAGCCCTGCATCGTGTGTCAGGAAAATTGTCCGGTCAGCCCCAAAGCCATTATCACGCAGGAATATTTCAGCACCCTGCCCCGATATGCCAAACTGACAGTGAAACACGCAGATACGCTTCTTGTCGGGCTTGATGGAACATCTCTCGAACCGGGACAATTTGCCTCGGGTGATTATTATCTGCGGATTCAGGGAGATGTTCATTCGAGAAATATTGTTGAAAATACGGCAGACAGTTTGAAAATATCATCTCTGATGCCTTTTGATCCGATTCCCGTATCCGGCACAAAGCTTGAAATTCAGATCCGGCTCCAGCGCCCGATAGTGGATATTGCCCGATGTATCGGCTGCGGCGTGTGCGAACATGAATGTCCGGTTCGCGGGAAACGGGCGATCCGGGTGAGCGCGGAAAACGAATCTCGGCATCGGGAACATCGGTTATTGCTGAAATGAGAGAAATTTGCACCCCCTGAATTAGAAAAGCACGGAAGAACAAAAAATTTCTGGATATTCTGATTATCAACAAAATAAAAGATGAATGTGCAAGAGAGTATTACATCAATGCCTCGAAAGAATGCGGCTGGAAAAACTTGTAAGGGAATCCAGTAGATATGGCACATAATAGCCCGGAAATTTATTTCTGGAAATTGGAATCATGGACGATAAAGAACTCACAGATATTCTTCGCAAGGCTGCCCAGAAAAAGCGGAAACGACTCGATCTGAGCGGCAGGGGATTGCTGTCTCTTCCATCGGAGATTGTTCATCTGCATACGCTGACACATCTTGATCTCAGCAATAACCGCCTGACATCTCTGCCATCGGAAATCGGGCGATTGACAAATCTGAGCCAGCTTTATATCCGTGCAAATCACTTGGCTTCTCTGCCTTCGGAAATTGGACAGCTTAGCAATCTTACCCAATTGATTGTCAGCAGCAATCGCTTGACATCTTTGCCGCGGGAAATCGGGCAGTTAAAAGCGCTGACCGAGTTGGTGATCAGCGGCAATCGTCTGATATCTCTGCCTTCGGATATCGGAGAACTGAGCAATCTGACGCAACTGACTTTGACCGGCAACCATATAACAATGCTGCCTTCGGATATCGGAAAATTAAGCAAGCTGACGCAGTTGTATCTGAGTAGAAATCGCCTGAAATCCGTTCCTTCGGAAATCGGAAAGCTGAAACTTCTGACCAATCTTGATTTGAGTCATAACAAGCTGACCATGCTTCCGAGAGAAATTGCGGAACT
>CAZMDM010000497.1:0-4316 GCA_964564775.1 uncultured Desulfonema sp.
GTTCCTAAAGAAGGCTTATAAAATCCATTCACAATGTTGAACAGCTTGGTTTTTCCTGCTCCGTTGGGCCCTATTCTACCTAAAATTTCCCCTTTTTCAACTTTGAAGTACACCTTGGCGACTGCCGCAAGTCCTCCGAAAACTATCGAAACATTATTGACTTCCAACAGGCTCATGCCGCACCTCTCTGAAACATGCGTCTGAGTTTGGTAAAATCGCCGACCAGTCCGTTGGGCAGATAAATGATGATGACAATCAGCAGAATGCCGAACAGAGTCTGATGGGCAACGCCGAGTTTCGGGATAGAGCGGATGATTTCCGCGAGCAGCACCATGATTCCCGCGCCGATGAAGGGCCCCCAATATGTTGCCACACCGCCGACCATGACCACCATAATCATCAGGATCGAAACTTCTCCCAAAGAAAACACGACCTGCGGATCAATGTAGCCCATATAAACCATATAAAAAGATCCGGCAAAACCTGTAATTACCGCGCTCACGGTCAGAGCAATAGTTTTATACAGCGTGGTATCAATTCCCAGTGATTCCGCAGCATCCTGATCTTCGCGGATTGCCACGAAATAATAGCCCCATCGCGATTCGGTGATGAATTTGACAATCAGATACGTGATGACTGCCAGTATCAGTATAACATAATAATACTGGGTTTTTGCAACCCATGTCCGCTCGATCAGAATGCCCAGATTGCCATTGGTCAGATCGATGTTTTCCGCACAGATTCGGAACACTTCGCCGATAGCAAGTGTTGCCAAAACAAAGTAGGGACCTCGCAGTCGCAGCACGATAAATCCCATGACCAATGCCACCACCAGATTGACCGGGATAGACAGCAGAAATCCCCACCACATGGACCATTTCAGTTTCATGGCAATAATGCCGGAACAATATGCGCCGGTTCCGAAAAATGCGGCATGTCCGAAAGAGACTTGTCCGCAATAGCCGCCCAGAAGATTCCACGCCATGCCGCAGACTGCCCACATCAGAGACAGAATGATGATGTGCATCAGATATGTGCTGAGTCCGACCAGCGGAAGCACACACAGCAAGGCTAATACAATTATCGGAAAATATTGTTTTTTCATTTGCTTTTTCTTACCGCATGTCGTTTCAAAAGTGAAGCCACGCCGCCGGGTAAAAACACCAAAGCAGCCACAAATACCACAAATCTTCCGGCAGGCGCCCAGCCCATGCCCACATAAGTGGCAGTAATTGATTCGAAAATGCCCAGAATCAGACCGCCTAAAATTGCGCCCATCGTGGATCCCATTCCACCCAAGATTGTGATAACAAAGGCAATCAGGGTGAACTGCGATCCCAAAGCCGGATACAGATAATAAATCGGAATGAACAGACATCCCGAAGCCGCAACCATCGCAGAGCCGATGCCGAAGGTAATCATCCGCATCATATTGACATTGACGCCCATCAGCAGAGCGGCATCCAAATCCTGAGCCGTTGCTCGGATGGATTTGCCGGTATCGGTTTTACTTAAAAAATACCACAGCATCACCGTAATCACAACCGCGATGCAGAAAGATACTGTCCATGGAAAAGACAGGGACAATTCTATCGGAGAACTTTTCCAAATATCGGATAAATACCACGCATCTGTGGCATAACTGACCGGCGTGGAACGATAATCGGATGTGAAAAAAATGGTTGCCAGATTCTGAAGCACCAGCCCGATGCCGACCGTGAGAATGACTTGGTTGTGCGGCAGAATGGATTCCACTTTCAATACCGGATCAATCAGGGATTTTTGAATTCCCATGCCGAACAAAAACAATATCGGTGGCACGATGAGCAGTGACAGATAGGGATCAAGTTTGAACAGAGTGAAGAGCCAGAAGGCGATATACATGGCAACCATCATCAACTGCCCGTGCGTCAGGTTAATGATCTTCATCACGCCCAAAATCAGCGTCATGCCAATACCGATCAGCGAATACAAGCCTCCGAGCAGAATCCCTGCAATCAGTGTTTGTAACAATACTTCCATGATGATATCCTTTAAATGAGGCACAAAGGGACAAAGGTTCAAAAGCACAAAGAATTTCAGCATCCTCCGGATTGAAATCTGAGCCTTCACCACATTACCGTCCGACGCCCTGAAATAAATTTCCGGGCTGATAACTCAAGCCTGCTTAAGCAGGATTCGGCTTTTAGACGGGCGATTTATCGCTCGGCTATTTTCGGATTCGATGTTTCTCTTTGTGCCTCTGTGCCTCTTTGAACTTTTTGCCTATCTTACTTCCTGTCTCTCCATTTGGGAATCGGATACACATAGTCCGCGCTGGCATACTGTTTGGGCCATATCGTCTCATGTTTGCCTTTGACAACCTGCAAGACCAGCGTATCCATGAAATTCTGATTCTGATATCCGTTTTTATCCACAAATTCGATAGGACCGAAAACCGTCATCATCTTGGTGGCTTTGACCGCGTCGCGAATATCCTGAGGAGACATGGAGTTGCTTCTTTCCAACGCGTCTTTGATCACATACAAAGTCGCATGAGCTTCGGCTCCGTGATAGGAAGGATAAGAACCATGAGCTTTTTTATAGGCTTCCGCATATTCTTTCGCGCCGGGATAGGGAACCTGATGGCTCCACAAGGCAGCGGTAACCACATATTCTGCCGCGTCTTTGGCATTATCCACAAATTCGGGAATCGCAAATCCGGCAGCACCTCCGGCAAAGATTTTGGCATCGATGCGGAGTTCTTTGATCTGACGCATCAGCAGGGCAGCGTCCATAACATAAGAAACCATGTAGATCACATCGGGATTGGATGCTTTGATCTTTGATAACACAGGCTTGAAATCCACCGCGCCTTTTTCATATTTTTCTTTGGCAAGAACCTTCATGCCAGCTTTTTCAGCAGATTTTGCCATTTCATCCGCACCGGAAGTTCCGAAATCTGAGCTTTCGTACAGAATTGCCACAGAGGTGGGTTTGACCACTTCGGCAAAATACGACATCAGTCCCGAAGCATAGTAGGCATTGGACGGACAGATTCTGAATACGAATTTGTAGTTCTGCTGGGTAATATCATCCAGCGCGCCGGTGGTTACGATATAGGGAACTTTGCGTTCTTCGGCAACTGCTGCGATGGCTTTGGAGCAGGAAGAACTGTATTCGCCGAACACAACCGGCTGTTTTTCAACATCGATCAGTTTCTCCGCAATGGAGCGAGCAACTTCAGGCTTGCCCTGAGAATCTTCGAATCGCAGGACAACTTTTTGTCCTTTGATGCCGCCTTTGGCATTGATTTCTTCGACCGCCATCAGATAGGATTTCTGTTCGATTTCGCCGAATTTCGCCTGTGCGCCGGTGAGCGGCAAAGGAATTGCAAACTTCAGATCCTCGGCATAAGCTTTTGACACATACATGCCCATTCCGAGCGTCAGTGTCAGTACCAAACCCAGAACAACCCAATACTTTTTGCTGTACATCACAGTTTCCTCCGTCAGATATTTTTTTGAACTGATACGGTTCATAACGGATTTGACTCAGGATGTAAATCGGAGGGATTCTGATTTTCGTGTAAGAAATTTTCTTACAGGAGATAATATTCAATCAAACATATTCATGATTTTAAAATACCGATTATATTTAGTATTTATCGGATTCCGTTGCATTCCGAATCTGTTCGTATATTTTCCGAATTGTTACAGCATTATCAGAAGATCAGAGACTGAAGATATCGGCTTTTCCAAAGTCGGGGCAGACCGCATGTAAAATATTTTTGAAAAGCATTGCAAAAAAAACTGAAACACGGTAGAAAGAAATAAACTTTGTATTGTCTGTGATTTTCACAGATAACGTCTGCCACAGAGATAGCCCGGACAGAAAACGGTTGCCTCCCGTTTCCGAATACTTTGATCCTCTCCGCCGGGTTGTCTCTGTGGTTTTTTGGGGGAAGCGATGGAAAGCAAAGTGGTTCGCAAGGGTCTAGATGCCAATAACGCAGCAGCACAGGTCAATCTCAGACTGTTTTCCGACCAAACAATTTTCGTCCTGCACGTAATGAGTTCTCCGGGGGTGGTCAAGACGGCTACGCTGTAGAGAACGGTGTCATTGCTGATGTCCGAGATAAGATCATCATGTATTGTGGGCGACATTTGCACCAACAATGCTGCGGATCGTCTGGAAAGAGTTGGTGCGCCGGTGATTCAGATCAATACCGGCGATCTGAACGGCGGAGATTGTCATTTGGCAGCACATACGATTGCAGATGCCGCGAAAAATCTGGATTTGGATGCGATTGATATTCTGATTATCGAAAATGTCGG
>CAZMDM010000498.1:0-17368 GCA_964564775.1 uncultured Desulfonema sp.
GTATCCTGAACAGCAGTGTGTCGAATCCTCTGCCGATTTTCGGATCACCGGTTGCAATCGTGGAACGCGGCTATGACGATAACGGAAATCTTGTCGAAGATGTCAAGATATTCTATGGAACGGGGGACAGCCCTTATAAAGATGATAATATCAGTGCATCAACGATATTCTCGTTTTACGGATTCGTGGATAACGACAGCAACTCGATGTGTTCCCCGATCACCCAAGGACCGGTATTTCAACTTGATCTCGATCCCAAAGAAAGAATATGGACATCCGCATTCGCATCCGCTGGACAGATATATTTCGGAACAACAACGGCAGATACGGATGATCCCTGTGACGGATATGACAAAAACTCAACGAGTAAAGCTCATATTTATGTGATCGATCAGAACGCGACAGGTTCGACTTATCTTCAGAAAATCGAGACTCCGAATCTGAATGTTCCGCCGGTGGTGGATGACGGTCATCTGTATATCCGGGGTCCTGACGGAAAAATCAAAAGCTACGGCTCCGGCAAATACAATAATGCCCAAAATATTTACGGGATTGCTCAGCCTCCCAAGCAGAAAACGTGGAGAGAAGTGTACGATGATAAATAAGATCGGAACTGAGAAATACTTCCTCATAGCTTAATATCGTGAAACGGCAATGTGAGGAATGCTCGGATATCAATCCGGGTATGAGCGATTCGTTTCTCAGATGTCATACTAAGCGCTCCCCTCCCTGAAAAGGAAGGGGAGTCGTCCCTCTCCGTTGTCAGGGTTATCGGTTCGGACTTCGAATAGTCGTTCCAGGATGAATTTCTTTGCCAGATTGTGTAATAAGAGCGGTAGATATGTCTTGCTCCGTATGAAGAATAATGATATTTCCGATCTCATAGACACCGACATTTTCCTGAGATTCTCCATCTTTGATTTTCATGGGTTCACAGACCATATACCGCTGCCCCGCCGCGATGCCGTCTCTTTCGCCTTTATTGATAAAAACCGTATGATGTTCTCCGAATGCTTTTATATTTTCTTCGGACATCAGAATTTTTCCCTTTATTCCTTTCGGGCTTGGAACAAGAATCACTCTCGGCGAGCGCGGGGTGTGAGTTATCAGGAAATCTCCAGACATAACAGGTCGATATGTTTCTAGAATTTTACCGATGGCGATTCCCTGAATCTCCTTTTCGAGGATTTCCACAACTCCGATCAGCAGATGCTGAATTCCGATAAATGTCCGTTCTTCTTTGATCGGGATAGCCCTGAAAATCGTATATCGTTTGCCGATAGTCGTAGGCTTGTCTTTCGGTTCCCGGATATAAACGATATCGCCGGTGCTGAAATTGTTTTTCACCTGCCTGCTTCTGAGAATTTCGCCTTCGGGAATCACCTGCTCTTTTCGGATAAAGCCCACCCGATTGATCGGAGAATAATGATAATACGGCGGAGCAGACGGCTGAGGCGGAATCTGCTGAATCTGCGGAGATGAAATTATTTCTTCCGGCAACGGTGCAGTAGGTGCGCTCGGAGGCGTCTGAACCGCTTCAGGCTTTACTGCCGGCGGCGGAGATGCGGTGGAAATCAGCCGAAGTTTCTGCCCTGGATAAATCAGATTCGGATTGGGAATCGGAACGTCATCTTTGTTCTGTTCCCAGATAATCTTCCATCGCCAAGGAGAAGCCATCAGTTTCTTTGAAATATCCCACAACGTATCGCCTTTTTTTACAATATAATAATCTTCTTTGGGCGAATTTTCTTTTTTCTCTTCGGCAGAAATACCGAGCGGAATGGTGAAACAGACTGCGAGAACTGCAATAAGTTTTATCTTGTGCATACAAATTCTCCGTGTAAAATAATTGATGATTCTCTGTATGAAGTATCCTGCTTTTCCGAAATTTGTCAAGCATTATAGTTGTATCCGTTTTGTTCTTGCATATTCCCCCGATTCTGATTTATTCTGTATGCGATTTCAATTCGCATCAAAGGAGATCAGAATTATGATTAAACATGTGGTATTGTTCAAATTCAAACAGGGAGCAAGCGAAGCAAGATTTGCAGAACTCGAAGCGCTGATGAAAGCACTTCCCGGACAAATTCCCGAAATCAGGAGCTATGAACTCGGATTGGATGTGGTGCGTTCCGAGCGCTCTTACGATTTTGCTCTGGTATCGGCATTCGATGATCTGGAAGCATTGAAACGCTATCAGGAACATCCGGCACATCAGGAGGTTCTGACAATTGTCAAAGAGCTTTTCGGGCAGATTATTGCTGCGGATTTCCCTTATCAGCCATAACATTTATACAAGGTGCATTATGACGGATTATTTTTCTCAGGAAGAGCTTCGCAAGCTGACGGATCAGTGGTTTCCCTCCCAGTCGGGACATCGCTTCAGAGTGTATCGGGATAGCACGGATTTTTTCCGTATCGAGTACGGTGATATTCTGATACTGGACAAAGTGCCATATCTGATTCGCCATAATGCCAAAGAAGGGCGCTTCGGACTGGATGACGAGGTGAAATTCTGGGTCAAGCGGGCAATTGATCTCAATACCGGAGAAACCAAGATCATCAAGCTGGTGTTTTATGAAAAATTCATGGCACATATCGGTGGTATAGATTTCGAGTGTTTTCGAAGTCCCCGAAAAGAAGCCAGAATTCTGAAGCTGGTCAGAGATCATCAGCATTTCATGCATGGTTACTCAGTACATGACGAGCAGGATAATATTGTCCGCGTACTGGATATTATCTACGGAGAAACGTTAGCCAATCATGTCAGAAACAAAGGCTCGGAAATGACGCATGAAAAATATTTTTATGAAGAATTTCCGATGATTTTGGATAATTATATTCTCTGTATCGAAGCAATCCGCTTTCTGCACGAACACGGAGAAAAACACGGGGATATCCGCCGTGACCATATTCTCATTGACCGGGACAACGGCGTTTATCGCTGGATAGATTTCGATTACAATTTCCGGCATCGGGAAAACATATACGGCTATGATCTGTTCGGCTTGGGCAATGTGCTGATGTATCTCGTGGGCATGGGAGACGCGCTGATTCATGAACTCAGAGACAGACAGCATCCGGCATTTGATACGCTGAGAGAAGAGGATGTGAATGTGGTATTTAATAACCGGGTTGCCAATCTGAAAAAGCTGTATCCGTATATCCCGGATTCTCTGAATCGTATTCTGCTGCATTTCTCAAAAGGCGCAAGAGTATTTTATGACCATACCCTGCAACTGCTGGATGATCTGAAAGAAGCCCGGCAGAATATGCGAGTATAAAATTCTTAATCCTCAACCTCCATACCCAGTTCACGCAGTTTGGCAGCCAGCCGCTCTGCCCGAAGCTTTTCCGCTTCCGCCCGAAGCCGCTCCGTGTCAGCGCGCTGCTGTTCGCTGATGATACGGAGTTCCGCATCACGCAGTTCGCTCTGATGCTGCTTGGCAGATTCACGCAGCAGGAGAAATTTTTTCCCGTCAGGACCGAAAATATACAGATCGTCATCCCCCATTTCGAAACAGATATTCAGCAGAGGGCTTGTCCATCCGCGCATATCGCTTATCGGGCAAAGCCTGTTATTCTCACGGATATAGCCGGTCAGCATGATCCGGTCGGGATCATACACATAATATTCATTCACGCGGTATTTATCATAAAATTCAAGCTTTTTTGCCATCTCTTTTGCCGTATTGCACGGAGAAAGAACTTCGAACACGACCTGAGGAGCGATATTGCCTTCCTCCCACATTTTGTAAGAACCTCTGTGTCCTTTGGGTCTGCCGAAAACCACCATCGCATCCGGTGCGATTCGGGTTTTTGGATCACCTTCGACCGGATACCAGAGCAGATCACCGGCGACGAACACATTCGGATCATCGGCGAAAATACGATCCAGATTTTCTTTGATTTTCACTATCCATTCGAATTGTTTGGTATTATCTGCCATCGGTTTTCCATCGCTGTCGGGATAGATGATTTTTTTCTGCCCCGACCGTATTTTCCGAAAACGTCCCGAATATGATATTTCTTCGGATATTTCCCTTGCGCTCAACATATCCATACGCATTTGCTCCTTTGTTAGGATTCACAAGTCAGTTATAATATTTTGAAGCGGAAACACAGATTTGTCAACGGCTTTTATTCCGGTTCGTATAACGCCTCATCCACAGCCATCCGATGCCCGATCCGATGAGATAATACGGAAAATCATACCAACTGAACGTTGACCCGATCAACAGTCTGCCAATGAAAAAGCTTCGAATCCACTCCAGAAACAACGGATGCCACAATTGCAGAAATTCCAAAATACAGGTGATGATGAACACGGATAATGCAATATTTCGCGGATAAAAGTGGGAAAGTCCGAAAATCAGCAGACACCAAAAGATTTCATACAAAATCGCGCCCAAAGAGCCTCTGACCCATTGTGCGCCGATGCCATGATAAAATTTGGTGGAAATGCCGATAGGAATAAGAATGAGAATTGAAACGATAAGCTCAGGATGTTTTGAGAATTTCATGTTTATCAACGGAAACAATATATCCGGGTCTGACATAAATCTGAGTATTGATTTCTGCCGAAGCATCTTCGTCAGATACCGAAATCACAGTGGCATTGACAATTCTGTCGCCTTTGTCATCGCAAACTCTCAGCGTTGTTCCGACATCAATACCATGTTTCTTTCCCATTGCAAAGCTAATTTCGCAGCCAACATCCTTGCGGCTGACCTGATAGATTTCCGCGACACCGCTCGATGCCATCAGAATTTCCCGTTTTCGGGACAGATAAAACACACTGATGCCAGATAACAGAAACAATGCGGCGCAGACAATCATTGCCCACCACGGCGAAATGCCGACATAGCGGAATATGAATGATTTTGAATGATTCCGATATTCCCGCATATCCCGATATACCCTGACTTTAAAGCCGTGAATCGGCGCATTCGAGCCTTTGATATGGATGCTGATCTGATAATCTCCGGGAGCAATCGGATTTGCCGAACTCAATGTTCCCTGACACATCAGCCCTCCGAGCCAGAAGCCTTTGTGAACCGAGTCAAAAGATACGCGTATCAATTCAGAATCGCTCTTATAACTGAACACTTCGGTGCTGTCGGTTTTGTCTTTGAGATGAAAATTGATTTTTTCGGACGTGCCGGGCGTCAGTTCGATCAGATTCAGAGGCTGACGGGTCTGAGAAATGATGGCATCGAATGCGGCTGCAAAAAAAAAGATGCCGCATAACGCCACCCATTTTCCGGCAATATTTCGCAGTCGTGAAACCTGTTGATGAGTCATGCTTCTGTCTCTACCGGTTTGGTGCGAAGACGATTCACAGCAATCTTGGCAAGAATCAGCGTGGGAATACACATGATAAAAAAAGTCTTGATAAACACCGGCGTCAGCATATCCGGCGTCTGATTGGCAAGATACATGCTGATACATACTTCCGTAATCAGAAGAATATCCAAAATGACCACAACGAACTTCTGCTGAATATTCATGTTTTCCTCCATGTTCACGATTCACGGCAGTACCGTGCTATTATGGGCAATCCCTACGGAATTTGTTGTTTATGTCCCGTAGGGAGATCCTGAAATAGCTCGGAAATTCACTTCCGGGCATCTTATTTTTTGAAAATATCGGTTTTGGTGATGTTCATAAACCGAAGTGATTTGCCTTCCTGTTTGTAATAAATGCGGACTTCATCACCGTTATCCCATGTATCCGGCGGCATGGCAAAATATTCATCCGGTACAGAGAAAGTTTCCAGAGTTTTCTGGCGTCTGGAATAAATGGTGATTCTTTTGTTCTGCTGATCAACAATCGGAAACACTTTGCCAGCCACCGCAGGGTCTTCGGGCGACACATTGACCTTATGCTCGATCTGCGTATAATTGATGTTTGCAAAATTGTTCAGCATAGGAACATATATGGTTATCTGCTTTTTATCCGAATCCAATTTCATGCGCTTGCCCTGTTTCGGCTCAGGTCCCATTTCATGGGGATCTTCGGGCAGACTGTATTTGACCGGCGGCAGATAGCTGTAATCCGGCTTTTTGGGGTCAATGCTCTTGTCCCGTATAATAGTTACGGTTTTGGCTGCCTTATTGTATTCGATCACTCTGCCCTGATCCACATGTCCGTACTCGCCGCACCCGGCAAGCATCAGAGATAAAGGCAGTATAAACAATATTGTGAAAACTACGGCATATTTTCTTGCCATAAGAAGCTCCTCCTTGATAAATTGAAATCAGCGTTTACGCAGATTGTCCTTTTTTGGCAGCAATTTCTTTTTTCGCGCCTTCGACCATCTTGACAAAGATATATAAAGACATCGCAAATACCAGACCCAAAATCAGAGCGGTTGCAGAACCGTCAAACAATCCTTTGTATGCGGGAATGGCTTTTGCCAAGAGTTTCAGAATAATGGACAATGCACAGCCGATAACCGCCAGACCGAAGGCAATACGGATACCGTAACCTTTGATGTATTTGGTGGCAACCGTTCCGACCTGTGCGCCAATAGATGCGCCGACCAGCATAATAATTGCTGCGACAAGCTCCGTACGTCCTTTATAGGTATAAGTTGCTGCACCGTAAAGACCTGAAATCATAACCTCGAAAAGGTCGGTTCCGACTGCGACATGGGTGGGACAGCCGATCAGGTAAATCAGTGCAGGCATACGAATCAGACCGCCACCGATGCCCAGAATACCTGCCAGCCAGCCCGTAGCAAAGCTGATGAAAATCGGCAGCCATGCAGAGCAGTAAATTCCGGCTTCTTTGAATTCCATCATCGGAGGAATTTTGATCTTGTGGAAAGTTTTGTGCCATTCGATACCGGTTGACAGCTTATCATCCTCTTTACCGGCTTTTCTGGCTTCCGCTTCTTTGCGTTTTTTCTTGGCAACGTCAGCAAATACCAGCCATGCAATGCCTGCAAGCAGGAACAGATAGAGATAACGAACAACAACTTCGACATTTCCAAGTCTTTCCAACCACATAACCATCTGTGCGCCGACTTCGAACCCGACAACAGTTCCGATCAGCATGATGATACCGAGTTTGTAATCCACGTTTCCAAATTTACCGTGACGCATGGTCGCGATCAGCGATTTTCCAGCCATGTGGGCAATATCCGTTCCGATTGCAAATGCCATCGGAAATCCCAGAATATTGAGTCCGGGCGTTACCATCCATGCGCCGCCCATCCCGAAAAATCCGCCGATGATGCCAACGCCAATACCCAATATAATCAATCCGGGCCAGAAAATATCCACTCCGGCTATGGGCATAAGAACATATAACCAACTCATGAATCTGCCTCCTATATCTTAATGTTCCGCCAGTTCGCGGGATTTGAGATCAATACCGATATGTGCCATAATAATATCGGCAAGCACGCCGAACAGAACGCCGATAATCGGAATCAGCACAACCGTCAGCAGCATGAAATACAGATGACTTTCATTATACAGACTGCCCCACCAGCCCATTATTCCGGTCAGTCTCCGGGTATCTGCCACAATTACGACAGCCTCTGCTTTTTCTCCGGCTGCCAGTACAAGATTCGGACACATTGCCATCAGCATCAATCCGAAACCTGTCAGTTTTGTCCATAGATTACGCATTAAAACGTCCTCCTTTGCGTGATTAAAATAATCGTTTTTGCGTTTTTATAATGCAACAAGAATGCCAAACACAAAGCTTGACAAATAAAGGATCCGATGGTATAAATCACGCATCTTTTACGCCAAAAAATATGAATAAATATTTAACATCATTAAATAACGGATCTTCTATCAGCATAAAAAATAGGTTGCTGCTATGGCTACTGATTCCGGTGATTCTGATTCTGGCGGTTACGGGACATATTACTTATCGGATTTCCCGTCATTTTATCAGTATCGCTTTGGAGCGGACTGTTATGCTTCAGACCATGGCTTTAGCCCATGAAATAGAAGCTTTTCTGGAGAGGTGCAAAAAAAATCTGCTGATGCTGGCTCAGAACCGAAGCGATCTCGCCAGTATGCGTCATTTTCTTGCCAGCATGAAAACAATTGGCGAGATTTCATATTGCCAGATCGCGTATATCTCGCAAAAAGATCAGAATCATATTTTTTTAGTAACAGACAGAGATGAGATTTTTCAGGTTCCGGGTGATAATATTTCGGATATAACCCCCAATCCGTTTATGTTTTACGAACATATCAAAGACTTCCGTCCCAATGAGGTTTGGCTTTCCGGAATCACCAAATCGTCATATCCGTTTCCGAACCTGTCCAATCCCAATCGCAGACTGATGACACGGATTATCAGTTTTGTAACCCCATACTACGGAGATGGAAAGAACGCTTCTGGTTATCTGATTTTATCTGTCGATGTGCGTCATATCCGAAATATTCTGTCCGCGTTCAATTCTCCCCAGTCGCCGATCTGGGCATTTCCCCGTACCGATGAACTCCGATATAGCTATATGTTTGACAAAGACGGATGGATATTGTTTCAGTCCGAAGAATATGAAAATCCGAATAAGGAACTAACTACGGATATTGCCCGATCCGGTTATACCGGCACTATGGGCAATTCTGATCTGGCATCCGCGTTCAGACCATCGGCAATCTTCACGCAGTACTGGAAAATGATCGAAGACATCCGGGAAAATAAGCGCGATATGGTGGAACTGGAAGATTCCGAGTATTATTACAAGGGGATGAAAGATTATTATCTGGCATACACACCGATTCATTTTTCTCCCGGAAACTCTGCAAAACCCTATGTGTATAGCGGAGTCGCACATATCGACCGCAGCAGACTCACGATTCGGGCGGGCTATAAGCAGATGGATGTGATGTTTGTCATCACGATTTCAGCTATTGTTCTGGTTTCTCTGGTCATTTATTTTCTGAGTTATGTCATTACCAAACCGATATTGAAGCTAACTGAAGCGGTCAATATGATTCAGAAAACCGGAAATTTGGAAGAAATCCGTCTTTCCGAGGAAGGATATGAAACTTCGTTATTGCAGAATGCCATCAACAGCATGATCGGCACGATGAAACGGCAGATCGAAGAGATCAGAAAAAAAGACAAAGAGATCGAGCGGGTTATCCTCAAAGAAAAAGTGCATCTGGATGATGATTTTCCGACTCTGCTGGAAGACGATATCCCAGAAATCGTAGGCTTCGGGGCAAAAATTGACCGCCTCAAGTCTGATATTCTGAAAGCTGCCAGAGCCGATGTGGATGTGCTGGTCATCGGCGAGACCGGGACCGGCAAACAACTGACAGCAGAAGCGGTTCACCGACACAGCAAACGTTCGGAAATGCCGTTTATTTCGATCAACTGCGGCGAGTTGGATGAAAACCTGCTCTCAGATACCCTTTTCGGTCATGTCAGAGGCGCGTTCACCGAAGCCAAGACGGATCGCAAAGGTGCATTTCTGGAAGCTCAGGGCGGAACCTTGTTTCTGGATGAAATTCAGTCCGCATCTCCGTCAGTTCAGCAGGCATTGCTTCGGGCAATTGCTATGAGGAAGATCAAACCTTTAGGCAGCGATAAAGAAATCGATGCGGATGTCCGGCTGATTGCGGCAACCAACGCGGATCTGACAGCACTGATCGAAGAGCAGAAATTCAGGAGCGATCTGTATTTTCGCCTCAAGGTGATTACAATTCATACGATACCTCTGAGGGATCAGAAAGAAAATATTCCGGTACTAGTGCGCCATTTTTTAAGTCAGGCAAAACAGTTGACTCATAAAGAAGAACTCGGACTAAGCAAAGGAGCGTTGGAAAAGCTCAGAAACTATCATTGGCCCGGCAATACCCGGGAATTGATGAACTGCATTATCCGTGCGGTAGTGATGGCGGAAAATAAGATTCTTCAGGCGGAAGATATCCGGCTGGATATCCGAGAACCTGTCCATCTGTATGTTCGGAAGCAGGAGACCAACGTCTCTCAGGTCGGAATCAAAATGAATCGGCGTCAGGAAAAGGCATATCCCAAAATTCTGAAAAAAGGTGGCGTTACTCGTAGCGAATATCAGAAAATGATCGGAGACAATCTTCCTTCCAGAACCGCATTGAATGATCTTCAGGATTTGGTGAAAAAAGGTCTGCTGACAAAAACCGGGCATGGACCGGCAACCCGTTATGTTCCTGCGAGAAATATGTGAATCCCTGATAGACATTTATGATAAATAGACGACATTCTTACTCTCAAATAAGGTGTTATAACCTTTATCATAATTGCTCAAACACCTCCCAAAATGTGGGAAAGGATTTTTCCACACAGTTCTCATCTTTGATTTTGATGCCCGGAGTTTTTAGCCCAGCAACAGCAAAACACATAGCGATCCGATGGTCGTTATAGGTGTCAATTTCGGCTCCGTGAGGAATCCCTCCTTTAATAGATAGACTGTTCTCATCCGCGATTGCCTCAATGCCCATTTTAGATAATTCCGCAGCCACCGCACTCAATCGGTCGCTTTCTTTAGCTCTCAGATGTGCGACATTTCGAATAACGGTTGCTCCCTGAGCATAAGCTGCCACCACCGCCAGCGTCGGCACCATATCCGGCATGTCTGCCATATCCACTTCGATGCCGTTCAGTTTCTCACCGATCACTGTCAGTCCGTCAGGTTCTTCGATCACCTTACAGCCCATTTTTTCGAACACCTCCACCAGACGGACATCACCTTGTATGGATCGCTTGGAAATATTTCTGACTCTGACTCTACCGCCGGTAATCGCGGCGCCTGCCCAGAAGTAGCTCGCGTTGGAGCAATCCGGCTCAACCGTATAGTCTCCGGCACAATAGCTCTGCTGTCCGCTGACATGGAAATGCTCATAGCCGATTCGCTCTACGCGGACACCGAATTTCTGCATTACTTCGACCGTCATGTCAATATACGGCTTGGATACCGGACCTTCAATCACCTTGATTTCAATACCCTTTTCGGTATATGGCGCAATCAGAAGCAATGCGGACAGATACTGACTGCTGATTCTGCATCTCAACTCTGCCTTACCGCCCGAAACTCTGCCGCCTCTGATATCAATAGGCGGACATCCATTGTTTTTTGAGGAGACTGCCGAAATTCCGGTCTGATTCAATCCGTTTAGCAAATCCTGAATCGGACGCTCGCAAAGCCGCGATGTTCCGGTCAGTGTGGTCATGCCGTCTGCCAATGCGGCAACCGCTGCCAAAAGCCTCATAGATGTTCCCGAATTACCGAGGTAAATCGGTTTTTCGGGCGCGCTCAGCTTTCCGCCCGCTCCGAAAACCGAAATATGCTCTTTCTTCAGATCAATCGCAATGCCGAATTGTCTGAGAGCTTCCAGAGTGAGCAGGGTGTCTTCGCTGTGAAGCGCACCGAAAATACGGCTTGTGCCGCAAGCTAGCGCGGACGCGATCAGTATCCGATGCGTATAACTTTTCGAACCAGGAACAGTTACATCAGCCTGAATCATGGGTCGGGGAATAATTTCAATCATATTGCCTTACAGTGTCAGGTGTTAAGTGTTATGTGTTATGAAGGGATATAATTGATGATGGGATATTTGGCAATAAAAAAATCGCTCCGGTTTATTTTTATTCCGAATTGCAGGATCGATTGGAACGCTTGAGGAAGCCGTTCTTAGCGGTTCTTAGCGCCAGAACGTGAGAAACATTTGTTCAAAATGAGAAGGGCTGAAACTTCTTTTAGAATCTGCTTGAAAAAAAAAATGATGTGTGTATAATTATTACCGGTTGTGCTAGGCAGGGAGCTGGCGGTGCCCTTTACCCGAAATCCGCTTTACGCGGGGCTGAATTCCCTTCTCAAGTCTTTTCCGTGCCGTGATCTTGTTTGTGAACGGTCGCTGTGCAACAAATAGTCGTGAACCTCGTCAGGTCGGGAACGAAGCAGCGATAAGCGATGCGTTTGTGTCATGGATCGATCCCGTTTGTAGTACAGATCGGGGTTTCGGAATATGGACCGAAAAAAGGGTGCACAACCGTCTTTATTGCAAATATGGCAATATTTTCAGTATCAAATCCTGCAATGCCGGTTCATGTCGCTGATTTTTTATCTTGAATTTTCCCCCTTCCGTAAGATATAACCCCAGATCAATGTCATCAGATGGTGGTTAACCGTGTTGTTATGTATGATATTGTAGCATTTCAGATCGCTGAAAATATTGATATCAGGCAATTCCGAACCGCTTATACCGGAAAGGAACAGTATTGCGATTCATCGGAGGTATATTACGTCGGTGAATCGTCGAAATATCTGTATGTTTTAGCTTACGGAGTGGTTGTATTCGAGGGATACGATGAAGTTCGGATGAGTGAAACGATTGAATTTCTAAGACCTTTCTGCAAAAATTTTCTGGATAAAAGACTGCGCGAGGAATTTAAAATTCATGAAAACACCGATAATGACCGATTCGAATATAACGAAGCATTTCTCAGCCGGGTTGATCCTGATGTACTGCGGATAGTCATGCTCAATGTCGCCCAGTCGGTGGCAATTGATTATTTTTCCCAGCAGGCAGACTCTTTGCTGGAAGAAACAAACAGGCATACTCTGAGACTTGAGCGCGACGGGAAAATAGCCATATCTGGCAGACATCTGATACGCTTTATCGGCAAGACGCTGAATGTAAAAAACCGGATCATGGAAAACCTCTATATCCTCGATTCGCCTGAAGAAACATGGGAAGATGAACATCTGAGCAGAATTGACGCGGGCTTGAAAAGAATTTTCGATGTCAAAACCCGTTACAAAGACCTTGATCTGGAGTTACAGCTTGTCAAAGAAAATCTAGATGTTATCAGAGAGCTTCTATATCACAGCGAAAGCAAAATACTGGAATGGATTATCATTGCGCTGATACTGGTCGAAGTATTGAATCTTGTTTTTGAAAAGCTGCTGAAATTCTGGTAAAAGATTAGGTATCCGGCGATTTTTCATAATCATCTTCTGCCTGAACACTATATCGCAATTGGCAGCCGAATCGTGAAGGTTGTTCCGACACCTTCCTGACTGCTGACCTGCATGGTACCGCCCATGTGATTGATAATGCCGTAACAGACTGACAGTCCCAATCCTGTACCGCGTCCCACCGGTTTGGTCGTAAAGAAGGGGCTGAACATTTTTTTCAGATTTTCTGGGCTGATACCGCAGCCATTGTCGCCGACAATAATCACAGCAAATCGCCCTTCCTCATCCTTTCCCGAACTGATAAGAAGCTTGCCTCCCTGACTTCCGTGTTTATCCACAATCGCGTCTATGGCATTGTTCAGAAGGTTCAGCATCACCTGCTGAAGCTGCCCCGCATCTCCGTGTACTGCGGGCGTATCTTCCCCTAGTTCCTGAGCAATATCTATTCCGTGAACACTGGCTTTTTTATCTATCATTCGGATAATTTCGGGAATAAATCTACGAAGGTCAACATGTCTGAACATAGGTTCGCTTTGTCTGCCGAATTTCAGAATCGCCTGAGTAATGCCCGCGCATCGCTCGATCTGAAGTTTGATCTGATCCATAGAATCCTGAAGTTCGTTCAGAGATTCCGAAGCCTGCATCTCTCCTTTTTCCTTCATTTCCGAAAAAATCATTTCGATCAGAGACTGCTCGGTACGGATAATCTGGAGCGGATTGTTGATTTCATGGGCAAAACCGGCTGCCATTTCTCCGAGTTCCGCAAGACGGCTGGCACGGATAAGCTGCTGATTGAGCGTTTCTTTTTCCGCATCGGTTTCGGATAAATGTCGGATAATCTGATTGGTCAGGTAAAATGCCAGAATAATGATTACCATTCCGCCGACAATCGCAATGATGATAATCAGATAAAAGGCGGTGTGCAGATCGCTGAAGGCATCCGCCTCTTCCACTCTGACTACCAGAAGCCAATCTTTGTTTTTCAGCCATGTTGTGGCATAAAAATATTTCTCGCCTTTGATATTGCTTTCGTGAAATGTCTGAATATCGGTTTTGGATTCGGGAACATTGAGCGCTTCAGAAGGCTTGTCCATCAGATTGCCGCCGGAACGCCGGTCGGTCTGAAGTACGCCTTCGGTATTGAGAATATATGCTTCGCCGGTTTTCCCCACACGGACTTTTTTAACCAGATCATTGAACACAAAACTGTCAATCGTTGCACGGATCACCCATTTTTTACCGTTCTCCTCCCGCTCGACCGCCATGACAAAGTGCGGCACCTGACGGAAGCCCAGAAAAATATCACTGATATAAAAACCTTTCTGCATGACATTTTTGAACCAGTCCGCATCTTTATAGACTTTGGATCTGAGTTTGTAGGGTCCGTGATACGATACATGAACCCCTTCTTCATCAAACAATCCCAAATCCACAAACGCGTTGGATTTTTTCTGCAAAAACTCGAAAACCTCATTGATTTTTTCGGTGCGGCTGAGTTCTTCAAAACTGTATGCGTTGCTGATAAATTCCAGATCGCTTTTGCGTTCCGACAGAAAGGAATCGATCATGTGTCTGTGGTCGCCGACAATACGCTTCAGGCTGGCAACAGTGCCGGTTTCCAGAGAGGTTGTGAAATAGTAGTATCCGATGCCGAAAGTAATCATAAAGGGAATCAGCGGCGCCAGAATCATGCTGATCAGAATCGTTTCACGAACAGATTTGTAATGGTTGTGTTTTATGTCCATAAGCTCATCCGATGGGTTTTGATAAAATTTCCTTATATTCGGAAACCGCATTTTTCTCAAGGAATTTTTATCATATTGCCCCACCCTCCGATAAAATTCGGGATTATCATTACGAAGAAAAAATCGCTGAAAATCGGAGAAAACATCAGATATGTAGATTTCGTTTCTCCGTGTAGTAGGCTGTTATATTTTGTAATACGAACCGACTTTTTTTATCCCGACCACTGATAATCACTGGGTTAATATTGTGGAATGAGTTGACGCGAACACAATATCTTGGATATAAGCAGATCATACGGGCGGGACATTCATTGTGTCTTCTGCCCGTTAACTGTCTGTGAAATACTGTTGTTTTTATTTCTGAATTTTCCAAAAATCGCCTAAATTAATGATTTTTGATGATAATCTGAAGCTGAGGTGAGATAAATGTTTGAAAAAATAAAGAAAAGAGACGGAAGAATAACGGAGTTCGATTCGTCAAAGATCACGGCAGCCATTGCCAAAGCCGGTAAAGCCACCGGAGAATTTGAGGAGCGCGAGGCTAAGAAGCTGACTTTGAAAGTGCTGACGCTGGCGCACGAGATGCGTCTGAGTTCTATGCCGGAAGTTGAAGAAATTCAGGATATTGTGGAGAGAGTTCTTTTGAATTCTCCGTACTATAAAACTGCCAAAGCCTATATCCTGTATCGGGAGCAGCACGCTCAGATACGCAATATTGCCACTCGCGCCAATGTTGATCTGGTCGAGCAGTATATCCGTAAATTGGATTGGAAAATCAAAGAAAACAGTAATATGTGCTATTCTCTTCAGGGCTTGAACAACTATATTTCATCCGATGTAACTGCCGAATACTGGCTCAACCGCATTTATCCGCCGGAAATCCGGGATGCTCATAAAGATGGGGATATTCATCTGCATGACCTGAGTTTATTATCCGTATATTGTGTGGGCTGGGATTTGAAAGACCTGCTGAAACAAGGCTTTAAAGGCGTGGAAGGCAAAGTGGAAAGCGCTCCACCGAGACATCTGCGTTCCGCGCTGGGTCAGATTGTCAATTTTTTCTATACCTTGCAGGGAGAAGCTGCCGGAGCGCAGGCGATTTCCAATTTCGACACGCTGCTTGCGCCGTTTATCCGTTATGATGATTTGGATTACAAAGAAGTCAAACAAGCCATGCAGGAGTTTGTATTCAATATCAATATTCCGACACGGGTAGGGTTTCAATGTATGTCGGAGGATACCGATATTCTTACACCCGAAGGCTGGAAAGGACATGAAGACATCGAGGTCGGAGACATCATCAAGACTTTTAATATCAAAACCGGCGAAATTGAAGATCAGCCTGTCAGAAAAGTATTTGCCAAACCGTACAAAGGGCAGATGTATCGCCTGAAAAATCGTATTCAGGATCAGTTGATTTCTCCCAAACACCGGGTAGTTCGAAAAAAGTTCAATACTGAGGGTGAATTTGTTTTAGAAGAAATTGAGGCTGTTGCAGACTATAAATCTCCGGTGATCATTCCCATTACCGGCAAAAATATCAATCCTGCCAAAAAAATTTCCGATGATGAAATCAGACTGATGGCATGGATTATCGCCGAAGGCTCAAAAGAGAGTTACACCAAGCATCGGCACTGCCACAGAATCAGTATTTATCAATCTAAGACTCAAAGCCATGAAAATTATCAGGAAATTATTGACATTCTGGATCGCCTTAAGCTTGAATACAGCCAAAGGGATTCAACACCTGCTTTGGGAAATTCAACCTGCATGATCAGGCTCAATGCCAAATCTTCCCAAAAAATTCTGGATGAATTGTTCAAAACCAGAGAAAGCGTGAAGTTTATCCCTGATCCTTTGAAAAATATGGATAAGCGTCAGGCTCGGCTGTTTTTGGAAACCTATCTCAGAGCCGATGGGCATGAAGGATGCAAAATTACCACGACAAATATGGATATTCTTAACGGATTGCAGCAGGTTGCGGTAGATGCTGAATACGGATTTACAGTCAGCAGCCGAAAGCCGACTATCGGCAAAAAAACACTCTATGTTCTGAGACTGGTTGACCATCAGGATACTTATATTCAGAAAATCGAAAAGGTTGACTATTCCGGTATCATCTGGTGTCCGAATACGAAAAATGAAACCGTAATTGCCCGAAGAAATGGCAAGGTATTCATTACCGGAAATACGCCATTTACCAATATCACAATGGACTTACATGTTCCTTCAATTCTCAAAGACCATCCGATCATCATCGGCGGAAAAGAAGTCGAAAACATTACTTATTCCGAGTTTCAGCCGGAGATGGATATGCTCAACAAGGCATTTGCCGAAATCATGATGGAAGGCGATGCCAAAGGCAGGGTGTTCACATTCCCGATTCCGACATACAACATCACAACAGACTTCGATTGGAGCAACCCGAATCTCGAAGCAATATGGCGCATGACCGGGAAATACGGGATTCCGTATTGGAGCAATTTTGTGAATTCCGATATGTCGCCGGAAGATGCCAGATCAATGTGCTGTAGGTTACGATTAGACAACCGCGAGCTTTTGAAACGCGGAGGCGGACTTTTCGGAGCAAATCCACTGACCGGCTCTGTCGGGGTCGTAACCATCAACCTCCCGCGAATCGGCTACCTTGCCGACACTGAAAAAGAGTTTTTTGATCGTTTGGAAA
>CAZMDM010000499.1:0-2337 GCA_964564775.1 uncultured Desulfonema sp.
TTCGGCAGCAGAGGAAGCATCTGCATCGATGGAGCAGATGGCTGCCAATATCCGGCAGAATGCGGAAAACTCAATGGAGACCGAAAAAATCGCGTCGAAATCCGCCAAAGATGCGGAGGAAGGCGGAAAAGCTGTTTATGAAGCTATCGAAGCCATGAAACAGATTGCCAAAAAAGTGATGGTTATTTCGGATATCGCGCGTCAGACCAATCTTCTGGCGCTGAATGCGGCAATCGAAGCTGCCCGTGCCGGAGAAAGCGGAAAGGGCTTTGCTGTGGTAGCTTCCGAAGTCCGCAGACTTGCGGAAAAAAGTCAGAAATCTGCAGATGAAATCGGTGAGCTGTCGGATTCGACCGTATAAACCGCTGAAAATGCAGGACAGATGCTGGGAAAAATCGTTTCCGATATTCAAAAAACCGCTCAGTTGGTTCAGGAAATCAGCGCAGCCTGTGAAGAACAGAATACCGGTGTGGGGCAGATTCAGAAAGCCATTCAGCAGTTGGATATGGTCATTCAGCAGAATGTTTCCGCGTCTGAAGAAATGTCTTCCACTTCCGAAGAACTCTCCTCTCAGGCAATGCAGCTTCGGGATACCATGTCGTTTTTCAATATCGGTGAAACAACTAAGACCATCAGAAGGGAAAGAACCGCTCCCAAAAAGCCCGTGCATAAACCTCTGATGATTGACGGAAAACAGATCCGGCAGATAGCGGAACAACATTCTGTCGCGTTGCAGGATAAACACGGGCATACTGATTTTGAGCAATATTAAGGAGACTTCTTGAGAAGCATTTTCGTTTCGAAGCCGCGCTCGGCAGAAAAATCCGCAGAGAAATGATCGGAACCAACTGCTATGATTTTTTCAAAACCGGCGATTGCCATAGAGGGTGTTTGAAAGGCAATACAGATAAAATATTCTGATGTCATACTACCAGACAAAAAATCATAAATCCCCTTATTTAAAGCAATATTCCGAGTAAAGGTGAGTTCGGAAATAATATGAGGATGAATATATCCCTGAGATTACAGAGGTATAAACTCAAATTTCAATCTTTGCTGGAAATTTCGGAATCAACACAGACTGTTTCAGCCTGCCGGTCTGATTGTAAAAGCTCATTTTTCCGTTTTCATCGCATATCCAGACCTCGTTTGCACCTGCTTTCAGATACAATCCGATTTTTTTCTTCATCTCACGCTGCGTATTGCTGTCGGACATAACCTCGATGCAGATTTCCGGTGCGAGCGAATAAGCAATTTCATGCCTAACCTGCTGAAACCGCTCTTCGGAAATCCATGCTACATCTGCTACTTTGACATTATCTGAAGTCTGAACCGAGCATTCTGGCAGGATTCGTCCCTTCTTTTTCCGCTGCTTCATCAATTCATAAATACGCTGCTGAATTGCCCACTGCAATACGGAATGGATATTTTTTGCCGGACTCATAATAATCTGCCCTATCCGATTCAGTTCGATTTTGAAGGGAATATCCTGAAAATACGGGATTTTGCATACCTGTTCCCAGTTCATATTTTACCCCCTGCTCACCAGTATGATCTGAAATTAACCTATTCCATAGGATTTGGCAAGGATCAAAGCAGTTTTGGTTTTTCAACTGCATAACTCATCTGATAACTTCGGCAGATACTGAATTTATCTCTGTATTCCCGTGGGGATAAATCTGTATATTTTTTGAACAGACGCCGGAAAGTACTGCTGTCTTCATAGCCAACCTGACGGGTGATGTCGTCTATATTGTCAGTTGTGGTTTCCAATTTTTTCTTGGCAGCTTCCAATCGTATCTGCTGCAAATACGCCAAAGGAAGCTCATCAGTTGCTTTTCTGAATCTCCGTTTGAAATGACGGGGACTCAGTCCGATATGCCGTGCAGCATCGTCAACACCGATGTTATCTGTATAATGTTCCTCCATCCATTCCTGAGCCTTCAGAATCTCCCGGTCGCCATGACTTTTTCGAAATTTTGTGAGCATATACGGTGTCTGGGCGGTACGGCTCGGATCTATCAGCAACGCTTTGGCACATGCGCGGGAAAGGTTTTCGGAACCGAAGATTCCGACCACATACAAGGCCAGATTGTAGAGAGCGGTTACCGCTCCCGAGCAGATCAGCCCGCTGTCTTCGGTCATAATCCGCTCCGGTTTCAGGCGGATATTCGGAAACTGCTGTCTGAATCTTTTGGCAACTTGCCAATTGGTAGTGGCGGTTTTCCCATCCAGCAGCCCGGTCATGGCGAGGATAAACACTCCCGTGCATACTGCGGCAATCCGGGTATTCCGATGGTAATGTCCGGTAATCCATTGGAGAATATCCGATATGTT
>CAZMDM010000500.1:0-4256 GCA_964564775.1 uncultured Desulfonema sp.
CTTCGATTTTGGAAAAATCCAGAATATCATTGATGATTCTTAGCAGAGAATGCGAGGACAGATGAATTTTTTCAAGATAATCCGCCTGTTTGGGACCAAGTTCAGTTCGCAGAAGCAGGTCCGTAAGCCCGATAATGGCATTCATCGGGGTTCGGATTTCATGGCTCATATTTGCCAGAAACTCGCTTTTTGCCTTTGTGGCAGCTTCGGCAGCATCTTTTTCGATTTTGAGTTGTTCGGCACGCTTGCGCTGAGTAATGTTTTTGAGCATTCCCTCATAGCAGACGATGTTTCCCATGACATCCCGAACCGCTCTGACATTCATGGAAATATGAATCACAGAGCCGTCTTTGCGATAAAACTGCGTTTCGAAATCTCTGACCGTTCCGTATTTTTCCAGAAGCGATTGCAGTTCATCCCTTTTTTCGGGATACACATAGACCTGCTCTTTCAGACTGCTGACACAGGCAATGACGTGATGAGGCGAGTCATAGCCGAGTATCTGGGCAAATGCAAGGTTTGCCGTCATAATGTGTCCGTCAACAGTGGTCTGAAAAATGCCTTCGGTGGCATTTTCGAACATGCTGCGATATTTTTCTTCGGAACGTTTCAATGCCTCCTCAGCAAATCTACGCTCCCGAATTTCATTCTGAAGTTCCTGATTGATCTTTGCCAGTTCGGCAGTCCGCTCGGCAACCCGCAGTTCCAATTCGTCATGCGCTTTCCGCAATGCCTCCTCCGAATGCTTGCGTTCCGTAATATCGAGAAACGCTCCGCTGATATATTCGATATCTCCGTTTTCATTGCAGACAATCTGACTGCCTTCTTCGATCCATATAATTCTGCCGTTTTTGGCGCGAATGCGGTACTGCCGGATATAGGATTTGTCTCCGTGATAAAACGAATCCCAGAATGTCTGCTTGAGAATCAGGCGGTCTTCGGGAAGAACGATATCAGTCCATTTTATCTTTCTGCTTAAAAAATCTTCTTTGCTATATCCGGTCAATTTTTCGATCTTATCGTCAAACACATCCACTCTGCCATCCACATAGCCTTTGGCAACGATATTGGGAAGATTGCTGATCAGCATTCTGAATTTCTTCTCGCTTTCCTGAAGGGCTTTTTCCGCGCTTTTTTTTTCGGAAATATCCGTAGCAAAACATAAAAATCCGCTGACCGTATCATCGGCATCTCTTAAGGCATTGATATTCATCGTTACCGGAAGCTGAGCGCCGTCTTTTCGGATCAGAGTCCATTCCTGATGTGCAAAATATCCTCTCAACGCATATTCGAACAGCAGATTTGGAACATCGATATGCCGGCGGGATTCTCTGCTCATCTCTCTGCTGCGCCGAACCAGCTCGCTTTCCGAAAAAAACAGTTCGGGAGAATGAATACCGATCACCTCGATTGCTTTATATCCCAGCAGATTTTCCGCGCCCGAGTTGAAAACAGTAATCGTCCCTTCCCGATCTGCCGCGATAATGGCTGTATGGCGCGCGGAATTCAGCACGGCTTTCTGAAGCGCATTGGTTTTCTGGAAACGCTCGAGTATTTTTTCGGTTTCTTCGAATTGTTTCACAACAAGATTGGCGGTAATTTCAGCAGCCTCACGCGCAACACGGATTTCCTGCCTCAATATCCGGTTCTCATCGATCAGCATCTGAACCTTAGCCGCATTGATTTCCACAAATCTGTCAGAAAGAAGAGGCTTTGCCATAATCACTTCTCACTTTGCACTGATTTATCGCGTGGACTGTGCATACCAGACAGGGATCGAAAGAGCGGATGATATGCTCTGCCTCGACAGGGTTATCCGGTTCTCTGATTTCGGTACCGATCAGAGCCTCTTCTATAGGACCTCGGATTGCTTTCGAATCTTTGGGCGAAGCATTCCATGTCGTGGGCGTGATAATCTGATAATTTTGAATTTTCGAGTCTCTGATCTTCACCCAATGCCCCAATGCGCCTCTGGGAGCCTGAATCAGTCCGTAGCCATCACCGGATTCCGGCATGTCATAATCTTGAAAAAAAGGCTCGCGGATATCAGCAATTTCTTTCAGCCAGATATCGGCAAAGGGGATCAGAAGTGCGGGTCTGATCATTCGGGCAAGCTGCCGGGCAAAGACGCTGGTTCCCTGATTTCCGACAAGATCGCTCAACAGGGGATGTCCGGCAATCAGCATATCTGCCAGAGGACCTGTTTCTGCCGGAAGTCCCTCGTATCGGGGCGATTTTGCCCATGAATAGCGTTTGTCTTCACTTCCTGTCGCATACGGAACCGTGAATCCTTCGAACGGGTGCTTTGCCTCATCGCTTCTGTTGAACCATGAATGTCCACAGTCTTCACTGATATTTCTCTGATGAAACGGATTGATATGGTGGCAGCATGAAAATCCTGCGGGTAAAAGTGTTTTTTCGTGATTCAGGCTTCTGACAGAGGTATCCTCCGGCATATCGAACGCGCCGAAACTGATAAAATTGTCATGTCCTTTTCCGATCTTATCCAAACCGATTTCTTCGGAAAAACGGATAAAAAATCCCAAATCGCTGTCTGCATGAGATTCGGATTCCTCCAGCCAGAGACGCATATCCGAAATACTGCGAACCTCAGCCCATCGTTCCGCAGAGCATCCCAGAAAACGTTTTTCATACCATTTGCGAAAATTATTCAGCAGATAGCGGCATACGGAAATATCGGTCATGCCGGGAACACTGACAACACCGCCCGGAACCATGAATGAGGAATGGGGCCATTGTCCGCCGAGGATGGCAATGATTTCAATCAGTTGTTTGCTTTCGCGGATGGTTTCGGCAGCAGACAGACCTTTGAGCGGGGTATAGCGTTTTGCAGCTTCTTCGAAAAGGGAAAGATTGCTATATCCGGGATTACAGAAATCCGGCATGAATAGCAGTGTCGAGTGTCGGACATCGTTTTGGATCATTTCCGTCATCAGACAGATATTTCTGACTCTGACGGCATTGTCGGGAATATCCGCGTTGCAGATCATATCCAGAGCCTTGACCGCAGCCGTAAGATGCGCGGTGGTACAGATTCCGCAGATTCTCGGTGTGATCACCAAACCATCCAGAGTCCCTCGTCCGATCATGATGTTTTCAAATCCCCGATACATCATGCCCGAACACCGAGCTTCCGATATGATATTATTATTCAATTCAACCGAGATATTCAGGTCCCCTTCGACCCGATTCATAGGAAAAACAATCATAGATGTCATATTCCTGTCTGTCGTTGTTTCAATCGCCGGGGAGCGGCTGCGGCTGCCATGCCTTTGTATGCCATGTAATGCGGACGACTGATGCCAGCAGGCAGTTCTGTCGGAATCCCTTCGATATTCCGGGTCTCGAAAAACGGGTGCGACTGGGGAAAATCTGGTCGGGTGCATCCGAAACAGGGAACACCTGCTCTGGTTTTGGAAGACCGCCGATTCCACAGTAATTTGTTGCAGGGTCCCATCACCAAAGGACCATGACATCCCAGATAAAAAAACATGCAGCCCTTTTCTCCGAACTGCTTTTCTTCCACGCGATACTCGTTATATTCATTGCGGGTACAGCCCTGATGCACCATGATATTGTACCACTCGGTCGGCGTATTCAGTTTATCGAGTTCGATGGGCATATTCTGGGCAAGCAGAGATAATGTCCCGGTGATAATATCGCAATGACAGGGACAGCCCGGGAGATTGATTACCGGCTTTCCGCTCAGAGTTTTGAAATCCTTGCCCAGAAAACCGCCTTTGTCCCATTTCAGAAACTGAAGTCCCGTACCTTCGATGTCTCCGCCGGCACCGATCCCTCCGAAACACGCGCAGGTTCCGATAGCCAGAATATATTTTGCTTTTTTTGCCAAAGCTGCCACAAGGTCTTTCTTGGGATGTCCGTGAAACGCGTCATACATGCCGGTTCCGCCGGGTCCCCGGATCACAGTGCCTTCGATACACAGAATATCAAGCTGCTGTTCCCCGGAAATCAGGCGTTCATTCAACTTCTGCCATTCAAAGACAGTTTCGGCAGATACCGAAGGATGCCACAGCAATCCGATATTCAGCGTATCGAACAACTGCGACACATCCGGCGATTGCGAGTTGAACAAAGACCATGTATCTCCGCCGCATCCACCGCATTGAAGCCAGTACAGGGTTACCGCCATAAGAAAATTCCTTTACGCATCGGGATCAATTCCTAATGCTCTGAGCTTTTCTGCCAATTTTTCAGATCGCTGCCGAGCCTGT